>JAAXHB010000063.1 GCA_012271125.1 Actinomycetota bacterium
CCCTCTGCCTGAACGCCGTTCCACGCCTTTCTGAACTTCTGCAGAGACCAACCCTCAGCGCGGGCCAGGCGTCGAAGCTCTCGAATACAGGTCGGAAGGCGGCCCCCAAGGTACCATTGCGCCCACAAAAGCTCACTGTAGACGTATCGCTCCTCGGGGGTGAGGTGCTGCGATCCGCTGATGTAGTCGCCAAGCCACCACGGCACGAACGGGGGCGCCTTTCCGGCCATTTGCACAGCTCCTCAATATGGAAAATCGTCTTCGCCTTCGTCATGAGGATCGATCGCGCCTTCGCGCGGCAGCACTTCATATGCCGAGACCGGACCATGGAATCCGCTGCCGGCGAGCCGCGCAAGCCCCCCAAGCCTCCGGTGTCCCATAAGCTCGAGAATGCACCACGTTGGCGACTGGAAGTATTGGACGGTGGGCTCAGGAATTGTCATTTTCGCTGGCCGCCGTTCTTTTTCTTGGCGCTGGCGATCCGCTTGATTTCGTCAAGCACGTCTAGCTCGCCGCTCTTTGGAACGGTCTCGAGCCCGACGCCGAATTTGTGATGGCACCACGCATCGAGCGCGGCCTTATCCATTCCGGCCAGCTCGCTCGCCTGCCGTCTCAGAGACGCCACCTTGGCCGCTGAGAGCGGCTTCTCGTCGGCNNGCTCAGGCTTCGCGCCTTCTGAAGGCGTTACAGCGGCTTCCCCAGCGTCTTTTCCGCCACCGTTCCCGTTGCCCTGCGGCAAGACATCACCGGCCGTGACTTTGGTCGGCTCAGGGAACGCCTCGTCGATCTCGGTCGCGCGATCACGTATCGCGGTCCCAAGGCCGATCAGGTGGGTCACGTCGTCAATCGTCACCTCGTCGATCGAAGGACGGCCCAGGCTGGCAAGAATGCGCTCGTCCGTAATCAACGGGTTCAAGCTGCGAAGCCGCTCGAAGACTTCCTCACGACGCTCGGTCAAAGTCTTGGCGCCACCGGTCGCCACCTTGATGCATTTCCGATAGGCGCTCTTGATCATGGCCTTTGGAATCACCTTGAAGGCCGCATTCCGAAACCCGATCGCAGCGGCTGCGTTCGCGGTAACGCCGATCATGTCGTCGTTGTATTTCGAGCCCGTTTTCGTCGTGATACGCCGTTGCGATTCCATGGCGATGTAGACGTTGCGCTCGAGGTCGTGACAGACGCCCATAGCCCGTATGAACTTGCCGTCGTCGGTCTCACCGAGGATCCTGGCGCCGGCTCGGATGTTCCCCCAAGCGCTGACGGCGATTTCTGCCAGTCTGACACTTGGCCCTTGAATCGTCTTTCCCTGACGGCGTAGCGAATAGAAGCATCCCTCGGCCGTCTCCTGGTCGATTGTGGCCATGCTGGTTACGGTGTCGGCGAAACGCCGCAGCTCGCGGGGGAATCGCTTGGCTGTCGTGATGGCAATATCGATCTCGGCTCGCGTGATCGGGTCGAGCGCGACAGCGGCCTCGGCGGAAACGTCGATGACCTCGAGACCGAGGTCATCATCTGTGCTGTTGAAGTCGTCCATTTTTCAATCCTCAAAAGGTGTCATAGGTTGAACGTTCCACCTTGAGGCGCGCCCAAGGTGGCAGGTCTAGAGATTCGATCCCGGTTTCCCAGGGTGCGGCCCATTTGCCGCGATCGGGGTGTTCGAGCGCCTTGGCCAGGGCCGCGAGGTCGGCTTTGATCTGGCGCCGCCCCAGCTCGAGAAATTCTTCGGACGGCTGCTTTACCGATACCTCGTATGGCGGCTCGTTGTGAATCACGACAAGCAGAGCGTCGGGCACGCGACCGGTGAGACGAACGAAGCCACGCTCGTAAAAAGCTTGCTGAGCGTGGTATTCCAGACTGAACGCCTGGCGCATGAAGCCTTCCGGCGATGCATCGGCGCTCGTCTTGAGATTGACCATGGCCGGCCCGTGAGCCGTCTCCGTGAGCCAGTCGAAGCGTACCTTGCAAGGTACGCCAAGCTCATCATGCCAGCGGAATGAATATTCCGCAGCGGCGGGCCAATCGTTGAAGAGCGCGTGAGCGATCTCCGCGGCTTGCGTTTGCGGGCGCTTCACCGAATCGGCCATTGAAAGGGCGGCCAAGTGCTCTGGAGCGGTCACGACCAATTTCTCGGGGTTGTCGCGCTCGGCAGCTTTGAACGCCTTCGCGGTTTTACCTCGAACGTCAACGACGACGACCTCGCGATCGTAATTTTGCGGCTCAAGAATCAGCAGGTGCGCGAGAGACCCGAGGATCATAGACGCCGTCGGCGAAGGCCGCTCGAGGTCCTTGGCCACGTAGCGGCGAAAAGCCAGGGCGGGAGATCTGCGGAAATCCTTCAGCATGGTCGAGCCCCACCATTGACCGCTCCCGTGATACTCCGAGTTGGTGGGATTCCATGACTGCTCGGCAGGAAGCCAGGACGGAAACGTCATGGCCGATCCTTGCTTTCTATTGGTGGAAGCAAAATAAAGCAGACCGGTTCTAGTTCTCCATCGAGAGACCGTAAAGCTGATTCGTCCCACCAGCCTTCACAAGCGAAACGGCCGCGGGAATCTCGCCACGGCGGCTTCGTAAAAATTGCCAAGCGAAGGACTCCATCTCTGCACATCACGGGCACAAAGCTCCCGTCAGGAGGTCGAGGTCCGCCTTCGATCAGGTCGATCCACTCGCAATGATTCATGACTCACCTTCGCCCGGAAGCGGCCTCTCTCCTCGAGAAAGCCGGTCAATCGGGCCGCTTGATGGCGCCGGCGCGCCCAGGACCGCGAGAAGAATGTCGAGGCGCTCAAGAATATCGGCCCCGATTTCAAGCATGACGGCTGAGTGCAAGTCGGCGGCCTGGCTCTCTGGACCGAAAGGCCGGTCGCGTAGCTCTTGCGCTTCCATCCTGAGATCGATTGGATGGCGAACAAACATCATTCGCCCTCGCTTCGATCCGTATCGCTCGCGGCCGAGCCGAGGTCGTCGTCACCCTCTAGATCGACTTCGACTGGAAGGTATTGGCGCAAGAGCGCCGACACGTACGCCGAAGCTGAAACGCCGGCCGCAGCAGAAAGAACGCGGAGCCGCTTGTCAAGATCCGAGTCGGTGGTGATTTTCATTTTCCGTCCTCCTGTTGTTGGTGGTACTTGACGTACCGGGCGTACCGACGGTACCATCGAGCGGAACGGATCGTCAACCATGAAAGGAAGCACCATGCGAATCGTGAGCGCCAGTATCGAGAACTTCAAGCGGGTGGTCGTTGCCCGCATCGACCCCCCTCGTGACGTGGTGGAAATCAACGGAAAGAACGGACAAGGAAAATCGTCAATCCTCGACGCCATCGAATCAGCGCTGAGCGGCCGGCGGTCTCACCCTAAAGCACCCATTCGAAAGGGCGCCGATTCGGCTCGAGTGGTCCTCGAGTTGGACGAGTTGAAGGTTGAGCGGGTGTGGTCGCGTAATTCTGACCGTTTGGTCGTGACGAACGCCGATGGCTCGCAATTTTCGGCGGCTCAAGCAAAGCTCGATGAGTTGATCGAAGGGCTCGCATTCGATCCTCTCGGGTTCCTTTCGATGAACGATAAATCTCAGCGAGACACCCTGCTGAAGGTGATTGGGGTCGACTTGGATGGAATCGAGGAGCGGAGAGAAGAGGCTTTTCGGGCTCGTCGAGCCGCGAACCGTGCCGTTAAAGAAGCCGAGGCACGACTAAGCGGCGCAGAGAAGCCGCCGGCCGATGCACCCGAGAACGAGGTCGATCTTCGTGACCTGACAGACGAGTTGTCTAACGCTATGGCGACCCGTGACAAGAACGAAGAATTGCGCCGCGCTGCTGGTCAAAAGCGTGCTCTTGCGACACAGGCGGCGGATGAACACGCGGACCAACTTGAAAGAATCGAAACCCTTGAAAAGGATCTCCAGGGCGCCCGGGATTTTTTGGCGAAGCTTGAGAAAGCGAAAAGACTGACCGCTCAAGCTGCCTCGCGGGCTCAAAAGAAGGCGGATGACGCGGTCGATCCCGATCTCGAAGAGATCCAGCAACGCATTGCTGGCGCGGATTCGCGAAACCGCGCCTATCGAACGCGAGTCACTCACGACGACCTTCGTTTTGAGGTTGAGAGACTGCGGCTCGAAGCCGCGACGTTCCAAGAGGCGCTTGACGGAATCGACGAAGAAAAACGGACCGCGCTCGCTGACGCCGAGATGCCCGTGGAAGGATTGGAGATCACCGACGCCGGCGTAGAATTCGACGGCATCCCGCTCGCTCAAGCGTCGATGTCGATGCGGATCCGGATTTGCGTAGCCATTGGAGCGGCTCTCAATCCTCAGCTTCGAATTGCTCTCGTTCGCGCCGGCAACGATCTCGACGACGAGAGCCTCAAGGCTTTTTATGAGTCTTGTCGGGACTCCGATTTGCAAGCGTGGGTGGAGCGTATCGCCGGAATCGAGGCCAACTCGATCGTGATTGAGGAAGGAGAGGTGTCATGAACGCCGGCCGGTTCACCCGAACGGGTTTTCGCGTGGGGTCGGCGAAGTACACCGACGGCGGAGAGGTCGGCGTCGGTCGCTATGCCGGAAGGGCGGTCGCCCTGGCCTTGCTTGGTGACGCCGAGGTCGAAGCCGTCGCGACCGTCAACCTGACCGAGCACCCATTACCTTTCGGGTATGTCTGGCTCAAGAGCTGGGGAGAGAACGAGGGGATTCCTGAGGCTTTCGCGGCGGCTGGCGCCGTCGAGCTAACCGGAATCGCAAAGGATGTCGGGCGCGGAACGGCCTTTCATGCTCGAATTCTCGAGCCCGTTTTGGACCGCATCCCGCGAGCTTTTCTCGTAGTGCGATCAATTGCCGACGGAGCGATCGTGAGGCGCGTGGCGGTCTATGACATCGGCGAAAAAAGAGTCGATCGCATCATGACGGCCATGCTGGCTCAGATGGACACCGACAGTTTTTTTGTTGACGATTCGGACGTCGAGGCTGCGCGCGAGGCCGGCGTTTCCTAGGAGCGTGAAATCATGGGCTTTTCGAACGATTTCGGATTCAGCTTTTCGCAATGGAAGCTCTTTACCAGCTGCTCGCGCCGCTGGTATCTCGAGAAAATCAGATCGTGGCAGGGCTGGAACTCGAGCGCCCCGGCCGAGGCTCGACACGCCTATCGATTGAAACAGATGCAAGGCGTATTTGGCCTTGCCGGATCGGTGGTACACGACATCGCGCGCCAGGTCGTCGTCGACGGCATCGACCGCCAGACGGCGGAGGCGCGTTACGATTCTCGGATGCGCTTGGCGTGGCGTCAGGCTCGCCATGAGGCCGGTTTGTTGTTCACGGATCGCGCGAAGCACAAAGTCAACCTGTTCGAGCTTTTTTACTCTGGGCACGATATCGACGTAGACCGCTTTTCCCGAATTGCGTTCGAGCGAGGGCTCGAAGCGGTCGGCGGGATTTTTGAGTCTACTCCGTACCGCCATCTCCAGGACGGGGCGGAGCTGATCGAAGCTGAAGAGCTGCGAAAGATTCACGTCGGATTTCGATCAGATGCCGCTGTTCCCACATGGGTGAAGGTTGACCTCGTTTACAGGTACGACGGGGCGGTCTATCTTTGGGACTGGAAGACGGGCAAGCCGGGCCAAGGGGATCATGAGCAGCTATTGCTGTATGGCGTCTATGGGATCGAGGCCAAATACGCGAAGAGGCCAGATGACCTTCGGCTTGGGCTCTGCTATGTCCGGACAGACGCAGAGGAAATCTTCACGCCGTCGGCTGACGCTTTGGCACGAACGATCGATCGTGTGGTGCGTTCAGCCACCCAAATCCGAGCGAAGCTTCCCGACCCCGCAATCAATCAAGCACCGATGCACGGTTTCCCGAGGACGCGCGATCTAGCGATCTGCAAAACGTGCGAGCAATTTTTTGCTTGCAAAGGCCATCGAGACGTCGGAGCACCGGAGAGAATAGCGGCGGGTTTTGAGTGAGAGGAGATGGCGCGAGACCTGGCAGAGATATCAGGTCTCGCGCCTTGGCCGTTCCGGCAGTGAGCAGCCACGGAAGATGATAGCATCGGCGAATTTTGCCGGCAACCCCCTTGAAAGGAGAATCACTAAGCCATGAAGGTCACGAAACATTACACCGAGCTATTGGTACAGATGAAGAATGCGGCCCAGATTGTCGCCTGGCTTCAATCGCTGGAAGGTTCCGACGAGACCCGGTCTCTGTTGGCGAGCAACGTAATAACGATGGCGCGTTGCTCGGCTGACGGCCTGCTCGTGCTGCTGAGACGGTATGAAAAGGATCTCGCTGGCGACAACAAAAAACCGCCCACCGTACAGGGCGATTTGTTTCCTCCGACCCCGGGCGACCGCGCGGCGACCCTGCAAGACCTGCGGCGCGTGGTCGAGACCTGGTTCAACGCTGCGCACCATCAAGACGACACAGGCCGAGGCGGCGGCGACAAGGACACGCCGGCAGCAGTCGTGCGCGATCGTCTTGTCGACCTCGGCGGTTCCTGGCCGTCGGTTGAAGAAATCGGGGCGTGGACGGCTGAGCAGCGCATCGAGGTCGAGGAGTGGGCCAAGCTCAAGGCATCAGGTGAATCATTCGAGATGCCCGAGGTGCTCCAAGAATGGACCGCGAGCGATGAAATCGACGATGAGTCCTCGGCCGATGCCCCGCCTGAGGCGAACTTGGCTCGATCTATCAAGATTTCGATACACGAGGCCGGTTACGATGGATTGACCGACGCGGACCTGAAATTTATCTACGTCACCGGCGACGTAGAAGACGATGCCGTGCTCGATCGAGTCGTCTGGGCGCTGATCCATACTGGCGAAATCGAAGTGGAGCGCCCCGGGCTGATCTATCGAGCTGAGACACCCGAGCTTGTGCTCGATATTGCGGCAATGCTCACCGCACAGCCCGGACTCGGCACCGAAGAAGGTTTGCCGGAAGGACAGATCGTTGGGATTCCGATCGTTACCGACGATGAGGTTCCCGACATGGTTGACGTCGTCAGCCGGTTCGTGCATGAGTCGGGACCGATCACGCGGCTCGACGTGCTCGATCACTTCATCAAGCTTGAGACCGACGAGGTCGAGGTGAGCGCGGCGCTCGACTATCTGGTGAAAAACGAGACCCTTGAGCAATCCGACGGACGAGTCGCGCGGCCAGGCATGCTCGAAACGACGGACGATCTCGATGCGCTCGAGGGCGATGCGTTGCGCGAGTTGTTCGTTGAAGAGACCAATCGGAAGCCCGGCCGGAAGCGCGACGAGACACTCCGGAAGGACATCCGAGAGGCGCGCGCCGCAAAAGCCGAATCGGCCGAGGACGAGCAGCAAGCCGCCGAGGACGACCAACCGATCGAGGAATGATCGACTCCCCCGACGCCCCGCGCAATTCAACGCGGGGCGTCACCTGCCGCTGAAATACACCTATGAAGCTCAAAGCCTTTCGGACGGTCTGCTGTGGTGTCACTTCGATTGTAATTGCGCCAACGGCCGGAAAAGCGCGATATGCGACCGCCATGTCCGCCTGCGACGCTGGCTACATTGAAACCTCGAATCCGTCTCTCGTTGTAGCTAAACGCGCCCCTGAATTCGACGGGGCCAACAAGCGAGTGGGCGTTCCTCTTGATCCGAAGCTCATTTGGGATCTCCAATAATGCCGAAGTTTCAATGGGTCGAGCACTGCTCTTTTCGTGTCGACGGCACACCGAAGGCACAGCCGCGCGGCAGAGCGTTCGCGATCAAGCGGTGCTCGAACGGGCACACCTTCAGCGCGAAGAAATATCGTTGCCCGAAATGCCAAGCGCTCGGAACCGTCTCCGCGCGCATTCACGATGCTGGGACCGCCAAGGAATGGAAGCGCGCCGTCTGGGCTGCGGCTCAGCGTTTCAAAACAGCATCTCCGATCACTCTTCCGCTACGGGTAGACGTCGATTTCTACATGCCGCGGCCGAAGACCTTTTCCCCGAAAGTGAGAGCGGCCTACGGCGGAAGCTCTCGCGATATCCCTTCCGGGCCGGTCCTATTCTTGCCCAAGCCCGATCGAGACAATCTCGACAAAGCGGTCCTCGACGCTTTGACGAAGGCGAACTTCATGGCCGATGACTCTCTTGTGTGCTGGGGAACCGTGCGGAAGTTCTATCACGGGATCGGCGGCCGACCTGGCGCGCGGATTCGCATCATGGTGTGGAAACCAACGAAAGGACCCGAGAATGACGCTTGAAGAAATCGGCCGACGAGCCGTTGCTTTGTCTTCGTTGAGATCTGAGCTTATGGCGATCACGTGCGAGAGGTTGGAATACGAAGACGATGAGCCTTGCTATTGGGTTGAGCCCGGAACCTCGTATCTGGATACCTTGCCGGAAGACTCGTGTTCGAGCTGCCATCGGTGGCGCGAGCTGAAATCCAAGGTTACGAAGGCTTCTCAAAGTCTCTCTCGAGCTACATTCGCCTATCGGAAACAGCAACGCTCCAAGAAAGAGAGGAACGACGCATGATCGAACGGACCGAGACAATTCTACCGCTAGAACTACTATTCCGAGCCCTTGAAAGGCACGCTGGCGCGCTGGCGATTTCGCCTCTTCGAAGCTCTTTGCTCGAGGTGCGGAGGGAATCGCGGAAGCGCGGAGCCGACGCCCGAATCGCGATCACCGACCAGATGGCAAAGGAGCTGCGAACGGGCTCAGACCTGAGCCAAAGCCCGGTCTATTTGCTGGTCGGAATTCCGCGCGATGTAGCGATCGAGATTGAGGCCGACCGCGCGGCAACGCACCGTAGGCGCGAGGCCGGAATCATCACGCCTGACGAATATCGGAATGGGGTTTCGTAATGCCGCGCCTGATGAGCTTTGCATCCACCGTGAGCGCTTTCGAAACCGGCATGAAAATTGTCACCAGACGCGACGGCTGGCGCTTCCTCCGGCCCGGTGACGCCATCGAGGGAACCGAATGGCTTTCGAGAGTTGGCCCGCGCTGGGTGTGCTCATGCGGCCATCGCGGGCCAACCGATGATCGAGCCGAGCCGGGCGAGTGCCCGATACGCTGCCAGGGAACTTGGAGCTATCGGGAACCGCGCCGCCTTGGCGTACGAACCGTCCGGAAGGTTTCCCGCGAGCGCCTTTCGGACATTACTGGTCTAGAGATTGCCTTTGAGGGATTCCCTGGAATGAGCCGTGAGGTATTCCTTGGCTTTTTCAAGCCTCCCTACGATCGCGAGATTACCCGCATCGAATTCGAGCCCGTCTGGACCGTTGAGTGCTGCGGCACCCGATACCAGTTCGAGGGCCGCCTTCGAAATGTCTGCATTCCTTGTGATAAACCCGGGTTCCACCCGCCCGAGCACCGAATGTTCTACCGTCCAGGATTCGTCTGGACGTACGTGGAAGCTGGGATTCTGTGATGTGGGTTTCGCTGAGAAGCGACCTCAGGGTGAGGCTTCGAAACCCGCATGACCGGCTTTACGTCGCCGCGGTCGAACGCTTCTCGCGATTCAATCTTCGAGGCGCTGAAGCGCTGCGGCGATACGAATGCTTGATGCTCGTAACGGAGATTGACGCCCCAGGGCTTGCGGATCTCTCGGCGGAGGCCGCCCGAGGTCATCTCGCCGCAACGCTTTCCCAAGATGAACACGCCGCGATTCTTACGGCAGCCGGAAAGGAAGAACGATGAGCGAAAGACGAGATCTCTACGAGCGAGAGCGGGCGGGTTTGCGACGACTGTATGCCCGCTGGCGAGCCGTCCGGCCTCTGCATAGGGTGCCGGAAGGACGGGAAAAAGGCTGGCCAAACTTCACAGGCGGCCCGAGAAGCCGTTTTTAACGGGTGACCGGTATGGCAGGACCAAGACAACAATCCCCGGCCGTCTGCGAGCGCTGCGACGGATCCTCGTTTCGCTGGCAAATTTGCACTTCGTGCGGCTGGCGACCGGCATGCCCGAATTGCGGCGGCCAAGTCACGGGCCGAGCCGACCGCGTTTTCTGCTGCGACCGCTGCCGTCTCGACGCACATACGAAAGCCCACCCGCGAATCGGTCGGGCGGCGGTGGTCGACTTTCTATCTGGCATGAATCAATCCTCACTTCGAGAGCTTCTCGCGGCGGTCATGATCCGGCGAGAGCGCCACGCGGCCGAAATCGAAAACAGAG
>JAAXHB010000064.1 GCA_012271125.1 Actinomycetota bacterium
GAGCAGGTCTTCATACCCTCGCTCAAGAAATCGAGAGCCAAGAAACTCTCGAATCGTTTGATATTGCTCACGGCTTGGCAGGTTGCGGCCGAGCAACCAATTCGAAACGCATCCCGTCGGCCGGCCGGTCTTCGACGGGAAAAGATCAGCGATCGAGCTGCGATCAACGCCTGATCGAGAGATTTCGCGCTCGAGGTATCGCGAGACTATGTGTAGCGGCTCAAGGCCGGCAAAGATTACACGTTCCGATTGACACAAGTACGACCGCAAAGTCGATCGATCCGCTCGACGGCTGGTGCTCGCATCCTTGACCCAGCTGATGGAGTTGAGAACCGTGAATCTTGGGCTCACGACGTACGCCTCGACCTTTGCAGCCATGCGCGGTGAAGCGAATAGGTAAAGCGCCGCGCTCAACTATGCCCTTGAGCCACTCGAGGTACTCAGATTCGGTTGTCCATTGCCAGTCCCAGCTTTCACCCAGAACCTGAAAATAGGGAGGGTCGATGACGGCCAAGCTGACGCTTTCGGGCTTGAGTGAGCCAAGAAAGTCCTCGGCTCGAGCTTGTATCAGCACGGCCCTCGATTCCTCTCCGGAGGTAGCGCCAGAAAGGCTTCCACAATTTCTTGTGCTGTTTCTAGGCCGTGTCGACAGCAAAGACCCCACCAGCCAAGGCAAGCGGCCTGGCGGCAGTCGTCGTGCCAGCATTTCTCATGACCCTCTTCGTGCTCCTCGCGAATCCTCGCTCGGTTGCACAACTCGCACGACTGCACAGGGTCAGCGTACTTTTCATCGTACGGGCCGAGTGCCGCGTCTGGGCACGGCTGAGACTTTGCAGGCTCGCCCAAACGGCGCGCCCCCACTTTGCCGAGACCTTGAAGAAAAACGGCCGGTGATGTGAAATCCCATGATTCGCTTTTGAAGTCCGGCATGCTGGCCGCTGCCGCAATGATGCGAAGAAGTCCCATCTCTTCGGCCGCTGGTAGCTCATAGCTGTTGACGCGAATCTCTGGCAGAATCTCGCCGCGGCCGACATTTCGCCATACCATCCGCGCCCAGATTCCTCTCGGCTCGAGACCGATCGCGATTTCCGTTCCCTCGATCGCGGTGACTTGGTCGAGAGATACGAGAAGCCTGTCCTTCATGATTTCCTCGTTCCGTAGCGCAAGCGAAAGCGTCCGCGATCGGCCGGTTCTCTGTTTTCGATTTCGGC
>JAAXHB010000065.1 GCA_012271125.1 Actinomycetota bacterium
GGGATGACCGGGAAGACTAGGGATGACTTGGGATGAGTGAGGATGACTAGGGAAGACAAAGGATGACTAGGATGACTAGGGATGACCGGGATGACTAGGGATGACTCGGGGTGACTCGGGGTGACTAGGAATGACTGGAATGACCAGGGATTATTTAAGGTGACTAGGGATGAGTCGGATAACTAAAGATGACTCGGGATAACTAGGGATGACTAGGCATGAGTAGAGATGAGTACAGATGAGTAGGGATGACTAGGATGACTGGGGATTACTTGAGATGACTAGGGATGACTAAGGCTGACAAAGATGACTAGCGATGACTGGGATGACTAGAGATGACTCGCAGTGACTAGGGATGCCTGGGGTGACTAAAGATGACTAACGGTTACTTAGGATAACCTGGATGACTTAAAATGACTAGGGATGACTGGGATGACTAGGAAAAACTAGCAATGACAAGGATTGACTGGGATGACTAAGGATGACTTAAGGTGACTAGGAATCATTTAAGGTGAGTAGGTATGGCTTACGATTGCTAGGGATGACTGGGATAACTAGGGATGACTCCGGATGACTAGGGATGACTGGGATGACTAGGATGACTAGGGATGACCGGGATGACTAGGGGTGACTTGGGATGACTAGGGATGACTGGGATGACTAGGGATGACTTGGGATGACTAGAGATAACTGGGATGAGGGATGACATGTCATCACTAGGGATGATTGGGATGACTAGGGATGACTGGCATGACTAAGGATGACTAGGGATGACTGGAATGACTAGGGATTATTTAAGGTAAGTAGGGATAAGTGGGATGACTAGGCATGACTTGGGGTGACTAGGGATGACTGGGATGACTAGGGATGACTGTTTATGACTAGGGATTACTTGAGATGACTTGGGATGACTGGGGATGCGTAGGGATGATTCTGGGTGACTGGGGATGACTGGGGATCACTAGGGATGACTTGCCATTACTAGGGATGAGTACGGAACACTAGGGATGTCTTGGAGTGACTGGGGATGCCTTGGGATGACTAGGGATGACTAAGATTGACTAGGATAACTAGGGCTGACTGGGATGACTAGGGATGACTCGGGGTGACTAGGAATTACTGGGATGACAAAGGATTACTTGGGATGAAGAGGGATGACTAGGGATGACTACGATGACTAGGGATGACAAGAGATAACTAGGGATGACTTGGGATGACTTGAGATGACTAGGGATGACTAAGGATGACTAAGGATGACTAAGGATGACTGGGATGACTAGGGATGACTTGGGATGATTCGGGATGACTCGGGATGACTAAGGATGACAAGGATGACTATAGATTACTTGGGGTGACTAGGGATGACTAGGGATGACTACGATTGACTAGGATAACTAGGAATGACCGGGATGACTAGGTAGGACTCGGGGTGACTAGAAATGGCTCGGATTACTAGAGATTAATTGGGATGAAGAGGGATGACAAGGGATGACTACGATGACAAGGGATGACTACGATGACTAGGGATGACTTGGGATGACTAGGATGACTAGGGATGACTTAGGATGACTAGGGATGACTGGGATGACTAGCGATCACTAGGGATGACTGGGATGACGTGGGATGACTAGGGATGACTAAGGATGACAAGGATGACTAGGGATGACTGGGATGACTAGAGATTATTTAAGGTGAGTATGGATTACTGGGGATGACTAGGGATATTTAGGGATGACTTGGGATGACTAGGGATGAATGAGATGACTAGGGATGACTAGCGATGACTGGGATGACTAGGGATGACTGGAGTGACTAGGGATAAATAGGATGACTAGGGATGACTTGGGGTTAGTAGGGATGAGTGGGATGACTGGGATGACTAGGATGACTAGGGATGACTTGGGGTGCCTAGGGATGACTGGCGATGGCTAGGGATGACTTGTGATGACTAGCGACGACTTAGATGACTAGGGATGACTTGGGATGACTAGGGATGACTAGGGATTAATTACTAAGGATGACTAGGATGACTGGGATGAATAGGGATCACTCGGGGTGAGTTGGGATGAGTAGGATGACTAGGGATGACTAAGGATGACTAGGGATGACTAAGGATGACTAGGGATGACTGGGATGACTAGGGATGACTCGAGGTGACTAGGGATGACTGGGATGACTAGGGATAACTTGGGATGACTAGGATGACTAAAAATGACTAAGAATGACTGGAATGAATAGGGATTATTTAAGGTGACTAGGGGTGATTTGAGGAGACTAGGGATGACTAGGAGGACTTGGGATGACTAGGAATGACCAGGGATGAGTAAGGATGGCTAGGATTACTAGGTTTGACTGGGATGAGTAGGGATGACTCGGGGTGACTAGGGATGACTAAGAGGACTAGGGAAGACTAGGATGACTAAAGATGACTTGGGATGACTAGGGTTGACTAGGGATGACTAAGGATGACTAGGATGACTAGGGATGACTAGAATCACTAGGGATCACACGAGGTGACTAGGGATGACTTGGGTGACTAGGGATGACTGGGATGACTACGATTACTAGGGATGACTAGGATGACTAGGGATGTCTTGGGGTGACTAGGGATGACTGGGGATGACTAGGGATGACGTGGAATGACTAGGATGACTAGGGATGACTTAAGTTGACTAGGGATGACTAAGGATGACAAGGATGACTAGGGATGATTTGGATGACTAGGGATGACTTGGGGTGACTACGGATGACT
>JAAXHB010000066.1 GCA_012271125.1 Actinomycetota bacterium
GTCATCTTCGGCACCTACCAAAGCGGCTCCCGCATCGCAGAAGCCCTAGAAATTTCCAAAACCAAGCTCGAAGTCATGGTCTGCGATGAAGCCCACCGCACAGCTGGCATCCGCCGCAAGAAGCAGTCCAGCAGACAAGACGAACGGCTCCGAGACTTCACCCTATGTCACGACAATAAGGCATTCCCAACCAAGTACCGCGTCTACCAAACGGCGACTCCCCGCATCTACAACTACGCCCAGCCCTCCAGCCGTGCTAAGAACGTCGACTTCATTGTCCGCTCAATGGACGACGAAAACACGTTCGGTGTGGAGCTATACCGCAAGAGCTACTCCGAAGCCGTTGAAAACGGTTGGCTATCCGACTACCGAATTATCGCCCTAGGCGTCGGCGATGAAAAGGCGTACGAAGCCGCGAACCAGTTAGCAAGAGAAGCAGAAGAGTCCCAGGATGGCAAGAAGCGCGGCAAGCGTTCCCAAGGCCCACCCACTACCTCACACTTCCTCAAAGGCTTGGCGTTTGCTTTGGTTATGGCAGGGGCCACCCGCCGAGAAGATCAAATCATCGAAACCCGAGACAACGTCGACACAGGTAATAAACCGAAAGACACAGCAGACAGTGGGGGAGTGGAAGACCTGAACAGCAACGGTTCTGAGCCGAAAGGCGTGACGGTCGAATCCTGTATTGGTTTCATGAACACCGTTCTTAAGTCAAAAACTATGGCAACAGCACTACGCACAGAAGTAGTCCGTGAATGGCTCGATGAGCGTATGGGTGACGATCACCCTGCCGATTTCACTCTTGAGCATGTCGACGCCACTAGCGCCGCGTCCGCCCGCGACGACGCCAAACGCCAACTAGCAGAAGGCACCGAAGACAACCCACATGGCGTGCTCAATGTTGGCATCTTCGGCGAAGGAACCGACTCCCCATCTCTGTCAGCTGTGGCATTTCTTGAGCCTCGCAGAAGCCCTATCGATGTCGTCCAAGCAGTCGGACGGGTCATGCGCCGCGCCGAAGGCAAAGAGCTCGGCTACATCGTCTGTCCTGTCGTGATTCCAAGAGGTCAAGACGCCGAACGCTGGCTATCTACCAGCTCTCCCGATGAAGGCTGGAAAGAGCTAGGCGACATCCTGCTGGCACTTCGAGCCCACGATTCCCGCATTGAAGACGAGCTTTCCAACCTGCTTAAGGTGTGGATGCCGCGTCAGGTTGATACCACCACACAAGTCGTAACGCTTGTAGCAGTTGCCAACCCTGAAACTCGCCGCATCACCTACGGCGTTCACCGTGGCAAATCTGGTGAAGCAGAAAAAGTCCTAGAAGAAGCTGCCAAAGACAACACTCCGCTTATGCAAGTCGAAGGTGTTGAACGCATCGACACTTCCACTTGGACACCGAACACCGAACCATCACGGGTGGTGACGGCTTGGGCACAGTCAGAAGACATTGTGGTGATGCGTCACGACACGGTGACTAGAGACAAGCCCACCGGCGGACTTGATTTAGGTCGTGTCAACCTTGACCGCACCAAAAAACATGCCAACAAGATGATCAACCAAGACGAGGGCTACCCACTCCTTGAGATAAAGCCTGATGGTGATACTCCAAACGGCACTGCTGGCACCAGCGGACCCCCCACACGTCCCACTCAGGAAATGATCGCTGAACAGCTCCTATTGAACCTCGAAGCCGATTTCGGCAAGCAAATAGTCGTCAATCTTCTAACCCGCTCTGGTCTAACCGGTAACCGTGTCATGCGCGACCTAAACGTCCTAGAAGACAGTGTCAACGAAGCCGCTCGCCATCTTCGTGAAGACGACCTCGGCTCCGCCCTCGACACGCATTTCGGATTAGACGCTCTCGACGACGCCGCCCGCAAGAAACAAGCCGATGGCTGCACCATCGCCGCACTACTGATAATGAATGCCGCCATGCTGCATCAACGCATCAGCGCCGGAAGCTGGCTCAAAGGTATTTCCTCGCTTGATGAAGTAAAGAACACCCCCGACATCCTCCGCAAAGTCCGCCAGGAATGGAACGCCATCACTCGCCAAGACTTCCTGCCCGTTATCGAGCCTGCCATCCACGCCATTGAGGCCGCTGAAGACACCGGCAAGACAGGCGGTCTCGAACGGGCACTGCGCCATCTAGCTGCCGAAGCTGAACGAATCGCCGAGACATATGCCGATATGGGTGCCGACCATGCTGGCCCGTTGTTTAACAAGGTGATGGGCAACCAAGCCAGCGATGGCGCGTTCTTTACTCGACCACCGGCAGCAACAATGGCAGCCCGCCTAACGCTCGACGCCTGCGGCGACCAAGACTGGACAGACCCGCAAACTTGGCGTGACCATAAGTCCGCCGACCTTGCCTGCGGTAGCGGCACACTCCTTGCCGCGCTTCTCACCGATATGAAACGCCGTGCCAAGGAACAACTTGAAGAAAAGGCAAAGAATGCTGGCGAAACCCCAGATGCGAACGAGATTGAGCAAAAGTTGGCAGAGCTACAGAAATTGGCAGTCGAAGAGACTCTCATCGGGCTCGACATCAACCCCGTTTCTCTCCAACTAGCCGCCACTCAGCTCACAACCGGCAACCGTGACGTCAAGTACCGCAAAATGGGTCTCTTTCGAATGCCCTACGGCCCCCAAAAGGACGGACCCGTTTCTGTTGCCGCCGGCTCTCTAGAACTTCTAGCCGAGGAATCCGTACTGCCTCCCGCTCAAACCGAACTTTTTGATGCTGCCGCTAAAGGCGAAGCCCTTGAACTTGCCAGCACCGAAGACCTAGCCGTCGAAGACGCCGCCACCGCCCTCGTTGGCACGGACGGAACCTCAAAGTGCCGCATCATCACCATGAACCCCCCATTCTCAAACAGGGAGAAAATGGGTGAGAAGTTTGCTAAGCAAATCCAAAAGCACCTGCGTGTGCGGGTGGATGCTCTAGAGGCAGGTCTGGTGCAGACGGATTATGAAATGTCTGGGTTTGTTGACAAGAATGCCCTTGGCCCTTTATTTTTGAGCCTCGCGGATAGGTGTGTAGATAAAGCAGCGGGTGTTTTCGCTGTTGTTCGTCCAACGGTTGCTGCAGTAAATCCTTCGGGTTTGCAGGAGCGTCTTGTCTTGGCAAAGCGTTTCCACGTACACACAATTCTCACGTGTCACCAACCAGGCGGTATCAGCTTTAGTCAGAACTCTGCGATTAACGAAAGCATCCTGGTCCTATCAAGGAAGCAACGCTCCGCTCCACCTACGAGAATTATCAATCTCGACCGGCGACCGGCTAACGATTTGGAGGTTCATGCCTTATTTGAGTGTTTGCAAGAACAAAAACGTGGACTTCTGCGAAATGGATGGGGAGAAGTATCTGAGTGGCCGGCTGATCGGGTAATCCAGGGCGATTGGAGTGGTGCCATTTGGCGACAGTCACGACTTGCTGAAGCAGCAGCAATATTTTCTGATCGTTTAGAGCTTATTTCGATGAAGGATCTTGGATTTACTGCCCACGACACCGGTAGACAGTTGCGAGGTTCTTGTCAGCGAGTCAGTCCTGGAGTTGACGATGCCTTTCAAATACTGGCATCTGCAAGTTCAGAGGCACAGCTGCATATTGAGGCCAAGCCAGATGAGCACTGGGCACCCAAGCAGGGATCAAACATCTCCACCCTTTTCGAAAAAGCAGGACATCTTCTGATTACTGCATCCCAAGACTCAAGCTCAGCCCGTTTAACAGCAACAGCTTCCAACAGGGCAAATGTCGCAAACAAGTGGATTCCAGTGACTGATCTAACACCTTCTCAGGCAAAGGCTGCGGCAGTGTTCTTGAATTCGACAGCTGGAAGATTGCTTTTGATGAGAAATCCTGGTCGCAAGCTACCGTTCCCAACCTACAGCGTGTCGATTGTCAGATCCTTGCCTCTCCCAGATCTGTTGAATGAACACATAGTTGAGCCATTGGAGAGGTGTTGGGAGGAGACGCGGGAGATGGTGGTGCCGCAGTTCCGGGACGGAGAGTGTGAGGTGCGCCAGCTTTGGGACAAAGCGGTGTGTAAAGCCTTGGACTGGGACTACGACGAAATTTCCGAGCTCCGCCTACTGCTCCACCGCGAACCCCACGTCTCCGGCATCGGCTACAACCAATTCACCGACCAACCCGATAACGAGACCTAAAAGCCCACTCCCCACCCTTCGACACTTACTTTTGCGTGCCCTCTACACCGAGGCTGCCCTAGCCCCGACCTAAGCCTGCGGCAGGTGTATCCGCTTCTGCTCTTCTACATCCTCCCGACAAGCGATAGGAACAATCACCGTTTTCCCCAGTTCCGCCACCCGCCTCCAATGCCCGCTATTGATAGCACTCTTATAGGCGTTGAACTCGTTGTACAGCTCAGTTACCCGACCCCACGCCTGCCTAAAGTGCGCCTGGATCAGCTCACTATCAAACCCAGGCGAAATAAGGCTTTTCTTTAGCTCCTCGTCAAAAGAATTTACGAAGTCGCCTGTCGTCATTAGCTCTGCAAACCGTGCGCTAAGCCGGTCTAGCTCGTTCTTGAAGTGCCGCCTACCCCAACTGCGCATGAAGTAAAGGTTTGCGCTTTCAACTATGTCAATTTTGCCATCATCCACCATTACGAGGTAGTCGCTGAAGTCGCGGGGTGCTTCACGACTGTTCATTGCGTCGAGTTTGCTTGCTGCAAGGTCTATCAACCGCACGCAGCGCATTTTGGTAGAGCCGGAAAATATTGATGATTCAACATCGATGTCCTGAAGGATCGCCAACTGAGCCATCTCGTAGCTAGAAGCAGTGAAAGCTATGTCAACCTTGATCAGCACGGGTGGAGCGTCGGACCATTCGGATTTAAAGAACACTTGCCTGATCCGGGACTTCTCTTGATGTTCGGTCCATTGCCGTACCGGGTTTTCTAGTATGCGTAGCCCTAATTCTTTACCGATAGCTATCAAGGCGTCAATAACTTTTTGCACATCAGCGGATGGAAGCAGCACCAGGTCTAGATCCTCGGAGTGGCGTAAAGGCTTTGCTAGCAGAACTTGGTGCAACACTGTGCCGCCTGAGATAGCGACAACATCATGCAAATAAGTGTGCAACCCAATCTTGACCGTCAAGCATCGCAAAAGAATGGCTTGCCATGCCTGATAAGGGGATGGTCGGAAGTCAACTGACCGCTGATACGCCGATATGTCAGTTTCTATATTCATGTCCCACCCTTGTTGACAGAGCATCGATCTCAACATTTCGATTAAAAATAACCTGCCACCTCTTATCAACCCATGCCAACGCCGCCGGGTCTTCGGCTCCAGGAAAGAAGTAGCGACCTCGAGCTAGCTGAGTTCGATGCAACTTGTTGGGCAGAGCATCCCGAAGCGGTCCAGTGTCAAGAACTCCGCAAGTTGCGTAGTCCAACAAGGCACCCAGTTTCTGTATTGTGATGTTTGGATACATAAAACTATCCTCTGCCAACTTTGAGGGGGATACATTACCCCAGATTCCCATCAAAGCAATTATATTCATCATGTTGCCGAATCCACCAACCTGATCTTCTCGATTTACACAATCCAAGAGGGTGATAGTTGGAGTGGAGTAGAACACAGGGCGAGTGCCGAACTTGGACTTCCAGGTGATTTTGTGCCAGCCACGAGCTAAGGGGTCTTCCCGATAAACCGGACTCAACCCTGTGACTAAGTCATATCTGCTCTTGTCGACAGGAGAACTAAAGCGAGCAGTTGTAAGCACTGGAGCACTAGGCGAAGCCCGATGTGAAGCACCATGAGCTTCGGCAGCAGCTATATAGCCAATCTGGTAGTCGGCTCCGAGGTGACTCATCATGTCATGAATGAAGTCCTGCGGTGGCATGTAGCCGTTTCTGGGATCTGGGTCGTTCACCGCCGCCCAGCCACCTTTGCAGACCCGCGCTATTTCACGACGCTTTCGGGTCTGTCGCAAAGCATCGGGGAGTTTGTCGGGGCTGACGCCCAGGAGCTCACTCGCCTCAGCAGTGCTGATGAAGCAACGTTCGTGCTTGATCAACCATTCGCGCAGTTCCGATGCTTTAACGGTGCTCATACCACAGATTACCAGTTAGCGCGATGGCTCCAACAAAATTACCAGTTAGCGCGATAGCTCCAACAATTTGGCTTTGAGGTTAAGAGGCGGAGACGCCGTGTTCCTTGTCCCAGTCGACACATAAAGGAAGCGCCGCGTCTTTGATCGCATCAAACACTTCTAGACCTGTCGCAACCTCCGTTGGGTACGCAAGCTGGCCATCTTCCTCTTGCTTGATCTTGCTTGCCATTTCCTTTGATGGCCAGTTGACGTGCGCTCGTTCGTGCCCTTTGCGAAGCAGAGCCACTTTGCTTGTGCCTTCGTTGACTGAGTAGGCAACATGGCGCTGGGCGACCCTTCCCACAGTTGTTAGGTCGTGGTCAATCATGAGAAAGAGGTCGCCCATGTCTCTGGGTTTGTCACGTGACTGCATGGCGTGAAACTTGGTAGCGGCTAAGTCATCGGGGTGAATGCACGGGACAGACGCTGCGCCGGAAAACCAGTCGTTTCGCATTGTGGTTTCAACAAATATCGCGTTCTGGATAAGTTCATCGTTGGTTACTGCTTGGTCAAGGAATGGTCCGAGACGAATTTCTACCTTCAACTTGAGCTTTGGCTCCAGCGGACCGAGGGACTTAAATCGTAAGTGATAGAGGCCGCCTAGGGTCTTGGGCGACTTGGAAACGCACTTCAGTCCAAACTCAGCGCAAAGGCTCACGATGCGGTTTGCCACCTTGTGGGCGTCGTATCCGTCACGCAATATCAGGTCAAGGTCTTCTGAATGTCGCATGGGTGTGTTCAAGAGCAGCTGATGTAACGCTGTTCCACCGGTAACTACCAGAGCTTTCGACAGATATTCATCCTGTCCGATGGCAATCATGAGTCTGCGCAAGACCATTTCTTGTAGTACCTGTTCTTTGAGTAGGTTCAAAGAAAGCGCTTCCGTGAATTGGTGCATAGCAGTGGCGGCAATCTCAAAAAATCTAGTCATGCGGCATCTACATCTATTTGCGTATTCATTAGCACCTGCCATTTTGTATTGAGCTTCGCTGAATTTGCAGTATCCGAACCACTAGCGGCTGCAGAAAGAGGTACAAGCTTGAGTTGTTGGGGCAAAGCGCTTCGCAGCGTCGAGGTGCTCAATGCGATTTCAAGATATTCGCTTATCTCATCCAATAGGACACCGAGCCGCTGCGTGGTGCTGAACGGATACAAATGAACTAGCTCAGCAAGTTTTTCAACGTTTACCTGCTCATCAAGAATGAACTCGGCAATGATATTAAGAAGATTGTCCCAACCACTGGCGTAGCGTGGCTGATCAACGCAGCCAAAGAGAGTGGTTTGAGGGTCAGAATAGCGCACCTCGTGAGAACCGCACCAATGTGAACTCCACACCCCAATTACTGGCTCGACATCAAACAAGGAGAGCTGTTCAGCCCGATTACGAGGTTGGATGTATTTCATGCGAGATGCGACAATCTGAATATATGGTTCTGCATTTTTTCTTAGATATGGTCCGGTTCTTAGATCATGTGAAGAGCGCGCGGCCGTGACAACGTGCGTAGTGCTCGTGCGCCGATGAGTAGCACCGTAAAACCGTGCTGCAGAACCGAAGCCGACCCGGTAATCAAGCTCGAGATGTGTCATCATGTCATTCAAATAGACACGAGGTTCGATATTTGGATGTGCCTTGCCGCCCTTTTGAAGCAAAGCCCACCCCCCCTTGCACACAGGAATCAAATCTTCTCGGTCGATAGCGGGTTGCAGGACTTGGGGCAGTTTGGCAGGCGCGACTGACAGACGAGCACTTAGCTCGTCGCTACTAACGAATCCACGTCCTTCACTGACCATCCACTCGCGGATAGCAAGAACCTGCATAGCAACCCCCGACAGTTGGCAAGCATCACGTGGCAAAGATCACATGACAACAAACACGCTACCAGTGTTGGTGATTTCGTGTTGGTTGCGGCTTGGTGACGGTGTTGGCTGCGGTGTAGCTCAAGCGTCAGTTGAGAGGGGATTTCAGGGGCGTTGAGTTTGGAAAGGCACGCATCCATCCTCTAGCATTACGGCGATGTTTGCGGGGGGGGGGTCAGCGAATTTTCCGTATCGGAAATCCTTAGCACCTCCAACAGCACCCACTAGTTCAAGGGTGCTCACATCAGCAAATATCCAACTCCTAAACACCCAGCCGCGCCCTAGCGAGCTGCCGTGTCAGATTCAACGGTTACGTCCACAGGTGGTGCACCCATGACCGACCAATCGCCCGAGCCTTTCGAGTCTTTAGAGCTGCATCAGCAAGCCCATGAACCCGACCAAGTCACTAGCCGCACAGAGCGGCGTCGCACACGGTGCCGGCGCATTGTCTGCCTCACAGCCGTAACGCTGCTGGCAACGCTCACAGCACCAACAACAGCGTTAGCACAAACAACAGAAGAACCCGAAGAAACAACAGAAGAAGAACAAGACAACGGCATCTTCGACGGCACCGTCGACGAAGAAGAATGCGTCCCCACCGACGACGAACCCTGCGAAGAAAACCAAGGCGTCAGCCGCTGGCAAGCCATCGTCTGGATGGTGCGCCTCATCGACGGTGACACCGAACCTGAACTCGGCCCAGTGCGCCGTTTCAACGACATCGGCGAAGACCATCCCTGGGTCGCCTACATCGAACGAGCCGCCCAACTTGGCATCACCAGAGGCTGCGGCAACGGCAACAGCTTCTGCCCCAACAACACCATCAACCGCGGCCAAATGTCCGCCTTCATCGTCCGCGGATTTCGCCTCCCGTCAGCAGCCACCATCGACCCCGACGCCGACACCGCCGATGACTTCCAAGACGTAAACGAAGACGACGTCTTCGCAGAAGAAATCGCCGCCATCGCAGCCGCCGGCATCACCCTCGGTTGTGGCGACGGAACCGAGTTCTGCGCCGAAGAAGAAGTCACCTTAAACCAGGTCGAAGCCCTACTTGAACGCGGCGAAGAATTCGTTGAAGACAACGAAGAAATCCTCCTGCCACCCACCACAACCACATGGCTCGAGCCACCCCCGCCCCTCGAAGAAGAAGGCGAAGGCACTGACGAGACCACCGAAACAACCACCACAACCACCATCCGCCCGGTTGTCAGACGCAACTATGACATTTTGAGGTCCGACACTGTGAACTTTTACCGCGTTGACGGCTTGTCACGGGTTTGGCTTCCTATCAACGTCATACGCAACGACCGCTGCTACAGGGGGTGCCATGATCTTGAAATTGTTGAAAAACCCGACCATGGCACAACCATCGTTTACTTAGGCGGCCGAGTTATCGAATACGTCGCAGCAAAAGGCGAAGAAATCCCCACCAGTTTCACCATCACCTACAAAACACGTGACTCGCGTGTTAACGGCATCTTGACAATCAATATCAATGCAGGCGATGACCTCAACGATGACACTTTCGGCGTTGTCCGTGTAGGAACCGATGCAGTTGACCGCACATTTGACGTTTTTGCCAACGACAAATGCCTGGCGGAATGCTTGGAACCAATCATCGACTGGCCCGACTTGCCATTCTTGGTTGGCACAGCGACAATTGTCGACCACATCCGTGATCTTGGCGACACCGACAACGACCCCGACACCCCTAATGAAACCGAAACTGTCAAAGCGATTCGATACACCCTTGATGAAGGCACCACTTTGCCCAGCGAACATATCATCTTCCGATATGGAACTCAGTTAGGTGGGTTTACAACAATCCATCTCGTAATTGGCGAATTCGACTTCCATTACCAACACGATTACACCATTCAACGCAACAACTTTTCGCAACAAGAAATCACCATTGATGTGTTGGCGAACTCAGAATGTTTAGACGCTTGCGCCGGCCTTGAAATTAGCCAAGCACCCGAGCAAGGCACGGCGACAATTGTCGACATCACCCGTGATCTCGGCGATACCGATAACGACCCCGACACCCCTAATGAAACCGAAACTGTCAAAGGAATTCACTACGAATTAGCTGCTGGAGTTGACCCGGGAACTACCAGAATCCCGATCTTTTATGCGACTACCTCTGCTTACGACGACGCCACCATCATCATCAACATTGAAAACGAAGACAAACTCAAAGACGACACCATCACGCTCACACGCTCAGGACTTGATGCCATCGAAGAAACCATCTCCATTCTCGACAACGACATCTGCGACTCCCACTGCCGCGACCTCGCCTTAGAAACCGACCCAACCACCGGAACCGCGACCCTCAACGACGACAACACCATCACCTTCCGCATCCCCCAAGGCACCACCGCACCTAACCAAGTCCGCTTCACCTACAAAACCGACAACCACGACACCCCCGCCACCGTGCGGGTCAACATCCGCCACACCGACGTCCTACAAAACGACACCATCGCCTTGCAACGACCCGCCGGCACTGCCGCCATGCGCCTCGCCCTTGACGTCTTCACCAACGACGTCTGCGGCAACCAATGCCTCAACCCACGCGTCATCACACAACCGAGCTTCGGCACCCTGACACCCATTCGAGGCAAGCTCATCTACAACGTGCCCGCCGGCGCCCGATCACCGTTGGCACCAGTCAACTTCTCCTACGCAACCGATGCCTCCGAAGCTCCGGCTCAAGGCTCGATCCGATTCAGCCCCGCTGACCTGCTGCGTGAGGACTCCTTCAACATCTTGCGCACCGGCACCGCCGCAGTCGACCTCCAGCTCGCCGACGTCACCACCAACGACACCTGCCTCAGCAACTGCGCCGGCCTAACTGCCACTAGCAACACCACCGGTGCCACCCTCACCGCCGCCTCCGGCCAGATCACCCTCACCATCCCCCAAGGCACCACGGTCCAAAGCCCCATAACTGGCACCTACCAAACCGCCACCGCCACCGATGACAACACCACCGGCACCATCACCATTTACGTCACCCAAACCGGTGCCGATGCCCTCCAAGACGACACCATCACCCTCACCCGTTTCAGCACTAACGCCGCCGACATACGCATCCCCGTTTTGACCAACGACTCCTGCGGCGCAGGCTGCCAAGGCCTAACCATCAACACCGGACCCACCGCCGGCACCGCCACCGTCAACGTGGACAACACCATCACCTATCAAATCGCCACCGGCACCGCCCGCACAGCCAGAGACACCTTCACCTACTCCACTACTTCGGACACCACACCCAACACTGTCACCATCAACTTCACCAACGCCGACCAGCTCAACGACGACTACATCTTCGTGGACCGAACCGGCACCAACGAAACCAACGGCACCATCGATGTTTTCGACAACGACATCTGTGACGGCACCTGCTCTGGCCTACAAATCATCTCCAGCCACAGCACCGTCAACACAACCGCGGTCGGCAACACCATCGACTACAGCATCCCGGCTGACTACACCCCCGACTCCAGCGACCCCATCGTCATCGCATACGCCTCCGACACCTCCCCCGAAGACGACGGCCTCACCAACAACCCAACCAATCCCCACGGCATCCCCGCCGGCTACGGCACCGTGGTAATCACCATTACCGACGCCGCCGAAACCATAGACACCCTCACCGACGACACAGCCACCGCATACCGCTCCGGCGGCACCGGCATTGCCAGCGCCACCATCCATCCCCTGCGCAACGACGACTGCGAGAGCGGCTGCGAAGACTTCGAAATCGTCGACCTGCCCGACCATGGCAACGTCCGCATCAACATTGACGGCTCCGTCACTTACTCCATCGACGCCAGCCTCGCGGATGTCACCAGCGACTACTACACCTACACCACCGACGACGCCAACAGCGCCGCCCGAGTCGACGTCACCATCGCCGCTGCCGATGACCTCAACACCGACTACCTACACATCACCCGCCCCGCCGCACAAGCCAACAACAACGCCAACTCCCTCGCCGGCAACGCCGGCACCGGCAGCGTCGCCCTATCGGCCGCCGACATTGCCGACGGCTGGTTCAAAGTCGCCACCACCGGCCCCGCTAGCCGCACCATCTCCGTCCTTGACAACGACACCTGCACAAGCGGCTGTGCCAACCTGCGCATCGTCACCCAACCCGCTATCGGCGTCGCCAACGTCGCCCAAAACGGCACCGACATCATCTTGACCATCCCCAACAACGCCGCCGAAGTCGGCCAGCTCAGCATCGGCTACACCACCGACGGCTACACCCCACCCGAACAGCCACGCGGCACCAACACCGCCAAAGTCAGCACCGACGAACACCCCAGCGGTCTCGTCCTCGTCAACCTCGGCGACACAACTACCGACGTCTTAAACGACGACATCATCACCGTCTACCGCCGCGGCCTCGAAGAAGTCACCTTCGCCATAGTCGACGCCGTCACCGCCAACGACGGCTGCGGTGCCGCCTGTGCCGGACTCACCATCACTACCCAACCCCAAGCCGGCACCACCCTGCAAGTCGACCCCGACAACAACTCCAACACCAACAACTCGATCCTCACCTACAGAATCGCCGCCGACGCTGCCGCTGTCACCCAAACCACCTTCGAATACCGCACCACCGCCACCGCAACCCCCGCCACAGTCACCGTCAACTTCGTCAACCAAGACGTCCTCGTCGATGACCCTGTCACTGAGGCAGATCAAGTCACTAGACGCACCGGCTTCATATCGATTGACATCGATATCGACGCCCTCGACAACGACATCTGCACCAATGACTGTGCCGGCCTGCGCATTGCCGCTGCCTTTGACAGCGTTAACAACGCCACCGTCGGCGTGAACAGCACCGGCGACATGCTCACCTTCGATCTCCCAGTCAATTACTCAACCCTCAACCCGTATGAAATTCACTACACCACCGACAGCGCCTGGGAAAACTTCGAATACGCCACCGCCACCGTCATCCTCGGCGACTCAACCAAAGACATCCTCATCCCCGAAACCTTCAACCTCTACTCCTATGTCAACACCGACGGCACCATCACCCCTGACACCGACGTAGCCACCCTGCTACCTGACAGCATCACGATCGATGTCTTAGCCAACGACCTCTGCTTCGCCTATTGCGTTGGCCTGCGAAAAGTAGGCAATCCCCCCACCGGCAGAGTCGCCATCAACCCCGACTCCACCCTCACCTACACACTGGCAACCCGCAACCTGCCAGACGACCTCCGACTCTGTTACGTAACCACCAGCACCATTTTGCATGCCTGCGTGACCCTTGAAACCGCAGAACCCGACTTCTTGGTCACCGACGAATTCACGATCAACCGCAACACCGCCGATACCCGTGACGACGGTTCCATCACCGCCACCTTCGACGTCCTCGCCAACGACGTCTGCTCAGCCGACTGCAAGACCCTGCGCATGCAGGACACCCCACAACACGGCTCGGCTCGATTCACCGACCGCCAACTCGTCTACACCCTGCCCGCTGACGCCGACCTCAGCAACGATTCAACTGACACCTTGACCTATGTCACCAGAGGCGCCGCTCGCAATATCAACAACAACGTCATCCTCGCCGGTGAGGTCACCATAAACATCCTCCAGTTCGACGAAGTCAGCGACGACGAATACACCATCACACGAGACGCAACCGAACAAGTCATCACCGAACTCGACATAACCGACAACGACTTGTGCTGGCGAGACTGCCAAGGCCTTGTAGTCATATCTCCTCCCCGCTCAGGCACCGTTGCGCTCAACGACGCCGGCGACGGCTTCACCTACACCCTCGCCAACAACGAAGTCGCCTACCCAGAAGACAGCTTCCGCTACACCACCGCGAACGCCTTAAACAACCAGTCCGCTGAGGTCACCCTCAATATCGAGGTCGTCAAAGACATCCTCGTCAACGACACCTTCACCATCCCCCGTCACAGCACAACCGCCCTCGACGTCGAACTCGACATTTTGGGCAACGACGGTTGTGGCATCGGCAACTGCGCCGGCCTCAACATCGTCAACGACATCAACTCCAACCAAGGCACGCTCGACTTAAGCAACGGCGTGTTGACCTATTCCATCGCCGATGGTGTCACGTCGCCGTCAGGCTCCTTCACCTTCACCTACACCACCACCGAAGATGCTGGTGATGCCACCGTCACCTTAGAACTTGTAGACGGCGACCTCCTAGTTGACGACGATCCCGACACGATCCGCCGAGTCTTCGGCAACGCAATTGAAGAAACATTCAACATCAAGTCCAACGACGCCTGCGCCGCCGGGTGTAACAACTTGCGAATCGTCGACAACCCTGCCGTCGGAACCGCCACACTCAACGGCGATGACTCGATCACATTCAAACTCGGTGCCACCGTCGGCGCAACAACCGTCACCATCACCTACATCACCGACAAAGCCCATGGCAACAAACCAGCAACGCTCACCCTGAACTTGAGCAATGTCGACTACCTCGCCGATGACCGCTGGTTCGTCTACCGCGCCGACACCTTAAACAAGAGTGCCGGCATCAACCCCTTCACCAACGACATCTGCCAAAACAACATCTGCTCAGTCCTAGCAGCCGAAGACGGCCCACAAGACGGCAGCGTCAGCGTTATCACCGGTACTACCTTCGAATACAACACCGGAAATACCGCGATCAACGAAATCCAAACCATTACATACAGCTCAAGAAACACCAGCGAAGCAAGCGAATACGGCACTGTCACCGTTGTCGTCGCCCAAGCCGGTGTTGACGCCCTCAACAATGACACCGCAGAAACCACCCGTGAAGGCTTCAACGATGCAAGCATCACTATTCCAGTCGGTGAAAACGACGCCTGCGGTGCCAACTGCGCCGGTCTGTCAATCAAGAGCGTTCCTGGCTACGGCACCGCCGAAGTCAACGCCGACGGGACTATCACCTATGAAATCCCAGGTTCCGCGGATCATTGGCAGGGCGGCGGCGAAAACCCGTTCCCTGTCGTCGAGGACACCTTTACCTACACAACCACTGACGTGGAGAGCGATTCAAATCAAAGCCCCGCCACCGTCACCATCTCCCTTACCTCTGTTTCTAGCCTCGCCGATGACGTTGGCTATAAAGCTCGCAATGGAACCGAAGCCTTTGAGCTAGACATCCCCGTCCACAGAAACGATTTCTGTCCGTCTCCCGGCAGGTCTTGTAATGAACTCAGCGTTGTTTCAGGTCCTAACGAAGGCACCGCGACCCCAATGCGTGTTTCAGGCGAAGACGTGATCCGCTACACGCTTAGTAACGGCGACACCATCACCAACCCAGTGCAGCGCCTCACCTACACAACCTTTACTGGTGGACTAGCCGAAGTAACCATTATCGTGGCACCACCCGATGAAGACACCCTCGTCGATGATTTTGACACCCTCACCCGCTACGCCGGCAGCGACGCCTCAATCAACTTCCGCCTCACCGACAACGACGCCTGCCTCGACTTCTGCGAGTCGCTGCGCATAGTCGACTACCCGACACTTGGCACCCTCACCGCCGAGTTCGACGGCTCCTACACCTACACAATCGCCTCAGACGCAGCCCGCGAAGAGTTTGATTACTTCACCTACACAACATCGGGCTCAACCCTTGACTCCTATGGTCTCACCGGCACCGCCACAGCAACGGTCGTCTTTGACTATGCCGACAACCTCCAAGACGACATAGTCATAGTCGACACCATCACCGGCTCAGAGACAGTCGTGAACGTCGACGTCTTCGCCAACGACAACTGCATCGCCGACTGCGCCGAATCCAACTACCGCATCGTTGTCCCCCCAACCATTGGCACCGCTCAGTTCAACCGCAACACCACCCGCGACGCCATCCGTGACAACCTTCGCTACGAAATCTCCAATGATGCGCCCTTCACCAACCCGATCCGTTTCGCCTATGCCACCGAAGATGCCGCCGAGCGCGACGAGCTCGCCTGGGTTGAAATCACCCTCGCCACCGACTCCAACTCCCCAACCCTTGCCAACGACGTCCAAACACTGCCCCTAATCGGCACTAACGCAGCCGAGCTGACCTTCGCAGTGCTCGACAATGACATTTGCCCGTCAAGCTGCGCCAATGTCGCCATCGTCAGCCAAGCATCCGACGGAGCTGCTACCGCTAACGCAAACGGCACCATCACCTACCGCCGCGCCGCAACCACCGGTGATAAACCAGTCGAAACCGTTGCTGCTCTCACCACCGACACCTTCACCTATTCGGTCGACGGAACCAGCGAAACCGCCACTGTCACCATCGTCTTTGACCAAAAAGATGTGCTCGCCGACGATGTCAATGTCTTCATTGACCGTGCCGGCACTGCCCTCTTGTTTGAACCCGTTGACATCTTGGACAACGACGATTGCACTGCCGGCTGCTCCGGTCTGCGCGTGTTGACCCAACCCCAAGGCGGCGGCGAGGTAGCTCTGCGTACTCTTGACGATGGCTCACAGCGCTTTGATCTCACCATCAACTCCGGCGAAACCGTCACCAACCCGTTGCTGTTCTATTACACCACCGGCACCGCCTGGGAAACCCGTGACCGCGCCACCGTCACCATCATCGTCGGCGACAAAGACAAAGACATCCTCGTTGACGACATTGTCGACTTCGACCAACCCAACGCCACCTCCATCGACATCCCCATCTTCGACAACGACGCCTGCAACCAGAACTGCGCCAACGCATCACTAGGCGACCCAACCGACGCCAACGGCAACACCTTCGGCACCGCCACCTTGCAAACCGTTGGCGGCAAACAAGTCGCCCGCTACTCCTACGCCAACGAAACCGAAGACCCGCCCAACTGGATCACCTTCACCTACTCAACGGATGACTCAGCCACCGCTGCCAGAGTCACCGTGCGCATCGTCATCCCAGACACCCTCGTTGATGACGGCTCTGAAACCGTTGAACGTGCCGGCACCGCCGAAGTGGTGGTCCGCAAAGCCGTCCTAGACAACGACTCCTGTGATGGCGGCTGCGCTGATCCTCGAGTCATCGGCCTAGTGCCCTACGGCACCGCCCACTTCGACAACGTCGGCAACCTCGTCTGGTGGCTGCGCCGCGGCGAAACCGCCCCAAGCGGACCAATGACGCTGACCTACACAACTCGTAACGCCGATGTCGTCGGCAACAAAGCCAACTTCACCATCACCGTTAACGAGATCGATGTCCTAGCACCGGTCAGCGCCGATCTCACCCGTGCCGCCGCCGAGGAAGTCTCAATTTCTGTGGATGTCCTCAGCAATGCTGCATGTGCGAGCTGCTCGGATCTCACCATCGATAGTGTCACACCCGATATTGGCACCGCCGCAGTAAATGACGACGGCGTCAGCATCGACTACACCATCGCCGCCAACGTCGGCACGCCCTCACAAATTGAGATCACCTTCGGCACCGACAAGGCATCTGAAAAGGCCACCCTCACCATCAACGTTGCCGCCGAAGCGGACTTCCTCAACAATGACACCATTGTCGTGCCGCGTGCCGCTACCGAAGCCGTCCGCTTCCCCCTCTCCGTTTTAGACAACGACTGGTGCGGCACCGCGGCCTGCGCCGGCCTTGTTGTTGCCACTAATACAGCTGGCAACGAAGTCGCCGTCAGAGGCACCGCCCTCAGCTTGAATATTGCCGCCGGCGTTGTCGTCGCCGATCAGGACTTCACCTACACCACCGACCACGCCACCGCCGAAGCAACCGTCTCACTTGACTTCCGCGCCCCCGATGTGCTCACCGACGGCACCTTGTCTCACACCCGCAACGGCACTGCTGCAGTCACCCTGACCTTCGACCCCGCCAACAGCGGCGCAACCTGCGCTGGAGGCTGTGACAACATGCGCATCCTCACCGAGCCAACTACCGGAACCGCCACAGTCGGCGATGACAACATCATCACCTACACCATCGATGCCGGCGGCGCGGTCACTGCTCAAGACACCTTCAGGTACACCACCGCCGCAGCCAAGTTATCTAAAACCGTCACCATCAACTTCACCAACCAAAACACAGACACTCTCGTCGCCGACTCCGTTGACCACAACCGTCCAACCGGTACTGAAATTGATATAGACATTGACGTCACCGACAACGACACCTGCCGCACCGATCCAGCCAACGTCTGCCAAAGCGTCACCATTGTCAATCAGCCCAATATCGGCACCGTCACCGTCAACGCTGACAACACCGTCAACTATTACGTCGACTCAGACACCGCGGTATCTAGCGATCAAACCTTCACCTACTCAACACACGGCACCGCCGACACCGCCACGGTCACCATCTCGATTACAGAAGTTGTGCGCATCTCAGATGACAGCGTCGTGGTTGACTGGCAATGGGCAGACGGCGTCGAACTGACCATCACAGTTGATGTGCTAAACAACGACGACTGCTTAGGCACCTGCGGCGCAGTATCAATTCCAACCCAGCCAAGCATCGGCACAGCCACCGTTATCGACTATGAGCGTGACCTCGGCGACACCGACAACGACCCCCAAACTCCCAACGAAACCGAAACCGTCAAAGCCATCACCTACACCCATGACGTTAGGGACGACACCCCCTACGGCGGTCAGGTCATGTTTGACTACATAGTTGGCGGAGACAACTCCCGTAGAGCCACCGTCACAATCAATTTCCGAATCACCGTCATAGTCGACACTCCTGTAGATGACGAAATCTCCATCGGTAGATACATGGTCAACGAAGTGAACCGCAAGATCGACGTCACTGCTAACGACGACTGCTATAGCACCTGCGGTGATTTAATCCTGCTTAGTGGCTCCAGTCACCCCGATGTCACCATCGAAGTCTCAGACGACAAGTCCCACTTTGTGGTCAAGCTTGATGCGCACAAAACCACTCCCACCGGAGCAGTCACCTTCGAATACACCACCTCCACGTCAGGTCTTAATATTGCAAGAGCAATCCTGAGATTTACCCCCGCCGATGTGATTGTTGCCAAAACCTACAACGCTGGCCACTTCGAAGGCAACGAGCCAATAGAAATCCAATGGGAATACACCGGCAGACAAGGCGACTCTCTCTGTAACGACAGATGCCAGCGCTCATGGGACGTAGTCTCTCAGCCAGTCAAGTCACACAATGGGGCGCCCTTTGGCACTATCAGAGTTATCACAGGGATTTACAACACAACCCGCAACCTTCAGATCATCAACTGGCAAATCCCCTATGAGCATGGCAGCTGCTATAACCCAAGAGACCCCGAGCAGCCATGTCAAGTCACTTTCGTTCTTGGCGGACCGAACCTTGATGAGGACTACACCATCACAGTCGACCTGCGCGTCTACCGTGACTGTCACCCTCTTGCCTACCAGCTCTGCTATCCGGACCCCGTCACTAGTGCTGAGGGTTTAACGGCTCGCACCGCCGTCTGGTCCCTGCTAGGCACCAAACCCGACTAATACCTCTATACAGAGGCGTTATATAGAGGTGTAGCTAAACATCTCCGGGGACTTGGCATGAGTCCATATTGTTGAGCCTCGCGAAGCCATCCATCCGCTCTGTGTAAATCCCACCAGCCACAACATCACTCAACAAAAACGCCAGCTCCCGATCCGGCGTGTCCGGCGTTGCTGCCCGCAGCTTCACCGAATGCGCCCGCCGATCATCTAAATACTGCTCCCAGTCCACAATCCAGTCTCCGACTAGTTGCGCATCCGCCGGCCCATCGCTATCTGTTGTCTCCGCCAAACCTGCTGCTCGCCCTCGCAAGTCACTTACCCATCCCTCTACATACTC
>JAAXHB010000067.1 GCA_012271125.1 Actinomycetota bacterium
CCCCACCCGCATTCCAACACCTCCCCCCTTACTTTCCTCTCCCACCCGCGGCCCTGCTTGTAGCACGCTTCACAGCATTAACAGGAGGCTTTGGTGGTATCCATGCTCGGTTTAAAGGTCTGGTCAGTGCAGGGGGACGTTGGGGGCACCGCAGTGATGCCAGAGGCCTTTGTTGGCACTGACCGCATCGAATTGAGCTTTAACTAGCTGGGGTTTGAAGTGATCGTTGGGTTCATAGTGCAGTTCTTCGGCGTAACCTTCAGCAATAAGCACATGATTGATGAATAAGCCGTCGTCTCTAAAGATGTAGGCGAGCAGACGTCCATAAATATCTCGGGCTTCTTCATCAAGCATCAGTGCCACTTCGCTCCCAGATGGCAGCAAAGCACTTAGGAAATCGGAGGCTTCTTTTCCGTAACACTGAACCGGTTTGCTTTCAGCAACCGTTTCAGGAGTATTTACACCAATAAGACGAACCGACTCCTGATAACCGAGAACGTTGACGACAATCGTGTCGCCGTCAACCACGTAAGCCACCGTTGCATTAGGCGTAATCGCACTGGTCGCGAACGACTCTGGCGAAAAAGTGGTTGCTGGAAAAGTAGTTGCTGAAAAAGCGGTTGTCGTTGTGGCAGGAGGTTCGTCAGGAGAATCTGACGAGACAGATGAGACAACTCTTGTTATACCGCAGCCCGCAACCAGCAAGCTCAGCGAAAGAACAATTGCGCCCCTAAGCAGCCGGTGGAAGATCATCGAGAATTCTTTGATGTGAAATATCGGGCACCAGCACCGGCGGAAGATCCGCAGGCGGTGGCACGACCCGAAGATGGATGTGAGTGCCATCAGGACGTGGTGCAGGCCGACCACCTTCAAGAAGACGCAAGATGCGTTGCGCACCGGTCTTGCCGATCTCACGGGTTGCCGCATCGAGCGTGCCCATTCCACGACGCTCTTGGTAGGCGTAGCCGTTGAAGCGACCGCTGGAACGCCGCCTGGCGTTTCGGCTGGAACCGTGAGCATGCCTGCCGGCACGATGACGACCGGCACCATGACGACTGGCATTGGGACGACTGGCACCGCGACGACGAATAGCCCGTTGATGATTGGCCCGTTGATAATTGGCATCGGGACGATTGATGCCGTGACGAGTGGCACCGGTGCGAGCGGTGGGAAATGTCAGTAGCTGTAGTTGTTCTGTCATGTGTGTATCTTGCCGAGGGGGTATGACACAAATCTGAGCCGAAAACACCAAACAAGCCCAAAAATGCCAAGAAATAAGGGGTAAAACTGCAAATGAACCGACCAAATAACAAGCCAAAGCAACGCCTAGGCATCACGATCCCGTTCCCAGGGCAACTCCACCAACAACGCCCGCTCATCGAAGAACTCCAGACCCTCGGATACACCGACGCCTGGACGGGAGAATCAGACGCCTTCGACGGCCTCACACCCCTCGCACTTGCCTCAACCTGGGCACCCCAACTGCGTCTCGGCACCGCAATCTTGCCCGTATACACACGAGGCCCGGCACTGCTGGCACAGTCAGCGGCAACGATGGCATCGGCTGCCCCTGGTCGTTTCGTTTTAGGCATCGGAACCTCCTCCAATGTCATCGTCAATCGCTGGAACGCCACCGACTTCGATCAGCCCTACATGCGTGTGCGTGACACAATCCGCTTCCTTCGAGAAGCATTCAGCGGCGAAAAAGTCACCAACGACTACGAAACCTTCTCAATCAAGGGCTTCCGCCTCGGCGTCAAAGTCCCTGAACCGGTGCCGATCTACCTGGCTGCCCTGCGTGAACAGATGCTGCGCCTCGCCGCCCGTGAAGCCGACGGCGTCATCACCAACTGGATTTCACCCGCCGATGCCAGAGGAATCAACCAAATCGTCACCACCGAAAACCCCAACACCGAGCTCGTCTCACGCCTCTTCGTGATCCCCACAGCCAACCGTGAAGAAGCCCTGCGCATCGCCCGTTTCCTGCTCGCCGCCTACATAAACGTCGACGTCTACAAGGCATTCCACATCTGGCTCGGCCGAGGCGACGCCCTAGCCGAGCACTGGGCTCAGTGGGACGCCGGCGACCGCAAAGGCTCGCTGAACAAAATCCCCGAGTCGGTCATCGATGACCTTCTAATCCATGGCTCTGTGGAGCAATGCCGGGCCAAAATCGAGGCGTATCAAAAAAGCGGTGTCCACTGCCCGGTGCTGATGATCTTACCCACAGAAGGTCAAGATCATTTTGAGGTTGTAAGGGCCTTAGGACAGAATCCACCTAGCTAGCCAGCCGAGGAGCACACCCAAGCCGGCACCAGCTACGACGTCGCTGGCATGATGAATCCGAGTATGGATACGGCTCAACGACACCATGATGGCAAGCCCATACCAAAGCGGCCAAAGCGACCCAAGAACCGCACTGAACTCGTCGCGTGACAACAACGCCGCGGCAAGCATTGCTGCGCTCGCATGCCCGCTAGGAAAGCTGCTCGTGCGAGGCTGCCGCAACGAAAACGGCCGTGGCTGCGAACTTTCAGGACGACGACGCCTAAACAGCGACTTAATCGCACCGTTAACTAATGCCGACTCCAAACCCAAAGCCACGCTGAGCTGAACCGCCGGCCACGGACTCCAAGCAACCAAAGCGGTGACGATCCCAAGGGAATGCCACAAGATCGAATGATTCGCCGCTTCAGAAGCCCCGTAAAAAAGCCGATCAACGAAACGCCGGCCACGCAGGCGTCGTTCCCACCAGCCGTCAACCGCATTGTCAAATGCCTTGTCCAAACGTTTCACAGCGCCTGCTCTTACCCGCCGCCATCGTCGTTGTCATCAGAATCAGGAATAGGAACTGGCACCACAGGAATCGTCGTCGTGGTCGTCACAGATGGCGAACCGTCACACCGCAAACCCTCAGGCCGGTAACGAGCCACCACCTTGTCCTGTTCGGTATGCCCGTCAGCCAACCAAGTCCGAGTCCGTGTCGTCGACACCCGCGTACACGACGTCCCCTGCTTCCAGGTGTATTGCTCGGTCTGTTCACCCACCACCCACGGCGTCGAATACAGCCGCACAGTGATCGAATTGTTGGTCGTGGTCGGCCACAACATGATCCCATAAGGCGTGTTGTTCGTGAACGCCAGATCAGGAAACGGAAACGAAATCGTCGCCTCACGCCCAAACGGATAGCGCTCAAAATAAATCGAATGGCTCGAATACTCAACAAAATCCAGCCCAGCAAAAAACACCGCATTGAACAGGGTCGTAGCGAACTGCGACACACCGCCGCCGACATCTTCGATCAGCACACCCTGCTCAATCGCCCCCGCGGTCACAAACCCCTTCACCCGAGTGCGCTTGCCCACATGATCATTCACCGAAAAAGTCTCACCCGGAGCGATAATCGCCCCACGAGTCAGCTCAGCGATCCGAGCAATGTTGATAGTGCGACTCTGTCCCGCCACAAAATACGTGGTGAACTCACCCACCACCTCGCTCAGCCCCAGCGACTGTGCCCACTGCAGCCCCATCGGATGGCGCACCACCCGAGACGGAATGTCGATGATCTCAACGTCTTGAACCAGACCCTCAAGAATGAACTGCCCCGTGTCGGCGTGACAGCATTCGATGCCAGGCTCGCCGCCGGAAATAACGACCTGGGTGCCGTCGGGCAGATCCGGGTCGGCGCTGATGACAGCGGGATGCCCCGGTGCCGACATCCCCTCAAAGACCTGCTCAAGAGTCTCGACGACGCTTGGGTCAATCGTGATGACCGAGTCGTCGCCCTCGCCGGTCAAGGTGACCAGTGCCCGCAACCCCAGCTCGCTGATCTGCGCAGTGCGTGACTCCTCGCCGGTGTGGTAGCGCACCTTGACCCCGCCGGCGGTCATCGCATTGGCATCCTCGGCGAGTTGCTGTGCCCACTCTTCGACATCGGGATCGACAGGCACATATTCCGATACGGGAATGACCACCCACATCGGCCCGAGCGTGTCATTGAATATTGCCAATGATGATTTTGATGCCGACGACGTGCCGAGCGCCGAAGCTGATG
>JAAXHB010000068.1 GCA_012271125.1 Actinomycetota bacterium
CCTGAGCCAGGATCAAACTCTCCGTCAAGATCTTGGGCTTTGTCATCACTAAGCCTTAGCTAGGCGATGACTTGGCCTGTTGATCGGGTTGCTTGAACCGCTTGTAATGCTTGCGCAATACTGCGTGAGCGGTCTTTGCGTTTTAGAGAGCCGGTCGGAATGTCTAGGTAGACGTTGGTGGCTACTTTGACGGGTTCCGACATTTGGCTCGACCGGTGCGGAAAGACACCGGTCTGGTCCGGCGGGTTAGTGCCGGACCTGAATTGACAGACATCGGCTCCGGCACGCAGCCGTCGACGATGCCCGCACTCGCTTTAGCGTCCGTCTCTTCCGATTTCAAGAGGCAAATCCCGTTACACGTGTTCTGCTCCGATGTGGAGTCAGTGACTCCAGATGCGGTGCGAAACGCGCAACAGATGCCACCTTGCTCTATCCGACAAGCGGGCAGTTGGCAAGGGGTTGTAGAACACTAGCGGGGTTGCGCGCGTCTTGCCAACCCGTGCGGCGGGATTTTTTTGAAGAAATTTTGGGGAGGATTTTTTGGGGCTTTGAACGGAAGGGAGCAGGAGATGTTGCTTTAGAGGCTTAGGTGGGGAAGGTGAGGAGGTGGTGGGTTTTTTTGCCTTTTTGGATGAGGATTGGGTGGTTACCTAGGAATGGGAGTGCTTGGGGGAGTGGGAGTGCTTGGGCGGGGTCGGTTATGGGTTGACCATCTATCTTCACTCCTCCACCGGCGATCAGCTTGCGGGCTTCACCTTTGGATTGACACATGCCCGCAGCGAGAAGGGCGACGACGACTGGTTCGGTTTTTGAGCTTGTGATTTCGGCGGCTTGGTCGGGGGTGAGTTGGGTTTCAGCAACGATGCCACGAAGGGCTTCAATGCCGGTGGGGGTGACGTCTGCTCCGCGGAACAAAATATCGGCTGCGGTGCGGGCAGCAGATGTTGCAGCCTCGCCGTGAATGAGGGTGCAGGTGGCGTCGGCGAGGTGGTTTTGGGCGATGCGTTCGTGAGGGGCGGATTCGTGTTGGGTGATGATGGCGTCGATTTCGTTGATAGGAAGAAGGGTGAGCTGTAGGAGGTAGCTACGAACGTCGGCGTCGTCGACGTTTAGGAAGTACTGGTGTAGTTCATAGGGCAGAGTCATTTCCGGGTCGAGCCAGATTGCGCCCTGGGCGGTTTTGCCGAACTTGGCACCGTCTGCCCGGGTCATAAGCGGCCAAGTGAGACCGTGGACTACTGCACCGCTGCGTCGGCGGACTAGGTCGATGCCGGCGGTGATGTTGCCCCATTGATCGGAGCCGCCTATCTGTAGCTGGCATCCGTAGGTCTCATGCTGGAACCAGTAATCGAAAGCTTGTAGCAGCATGTAGCTGAACTCTGTATAGGAGATGCCGTGTTCGCTTTCCATGCGTGAGCGGATCGAGTCTTTGGCAACCATTTGATTTACGGTGACGTGTTTGCCGATATCGCGCAGGAAGTCGAGCACAGTGACGTCTTTGGTCCAGTCGTAGTTGTTGACAAGGTGGGCTGCGCTTGGGCCATCGAAATCCAGGAACCGCTTTAGTTGGTTTTTGATGGCGGCGACGTTGGCATTGAGTGTTTCGGAGTCGAGCAGGTTGCGTTCATCGGAGCGTCCGCTGGGATCGCCAACCATGCCTGTGGCACCACCAACCAGAGCCAGCGGCTTGTGGCCTGCTTCTTGTAGGCGCCGCATAGCGATGACGCCTAGGAGGTGACCAATGTGCAGGCTGGACGCAGTTGGGTCGATACCGAGATAAAAGACAACGCCTGGCTTGTCTAGTAGTGCTAGTAAGGCGTCGTTGTCGGTGCTGTTGTGAACAAGACCCCTAGCTACCAAATCATCGAACACTCCCGACACACCTCAAGCCTAAATCCAGCAGGTAGATGGGCGGTTACACCCTGCTCTAAAGCGAACACGATAAAAGTCCGCGGGGAGCGGGGATTCGGGAAGCAAGTCAGAGGGGTGAGATCAGAGGGGTGAGGGTTGGCAGGCGGAGATACGGGCAGCTCCGTGAACCAAATAGATGGGAGTTGGTTATTGTCGGGGGGTGGTTTTGTTAGCGGAACAGCTTGGGTATAGCGCAGACCAGCGGCTAGTGATTATTAGTGCTGACCGCATCGGAACCACACACTCATCGACCGCTGCCGGCTATGCGGCCTTGCGTGACGGTGCAGCAACCACGGGAACGATTGTGATGCCTGGAGTTTGGTCACGTCACGCTGCGGAGCTTTACCGCGGCGAGGACATGGGGGTGCACTTGACCTTGAACTCTGAGCTGGATTGTTTCCGTTGGGGGCCCTTGACTTCGGCTCCGAGTTTGTTGGACGGCGACGGTGGATTCCCACGCACGCTTGGAGACCTGTGGGATCACGCCGACCTAGACGAGGTGCGACGCGAATGCCGAGCGCAGGTGGAGCGGGCGATTCTGTGGGGCTTTGACGTCACGCACCTCACCACGCATATGGGTGCCATGCAGCAACGCCCAGAGTTTTTTGACATTTTGGTTGAGCTAGCGGTGACAATGAAACTCCCGGTGCGGTTAGAAAGCGACGAAGCACAAGCCAATGCAGGGTTTCCGTTTAGAGAGCTAGCTCGTGAGGAAGGTGTGGTGTTTCCCGACCGTTTCCGGCTGGTGCGTGGCAATGCTCGCAACCATGTCTTTGAGACGTTGGCTGATTTACCGGCTGGGGTGACGGAGCTTTCGCTGTGTCCGGCGTTGGATGAGCCGGAGATACATGCTGTTGACCCATCCGCTGCGGGGCGGATTGATGACCTGGAGCTGGCGTTGTCTGACGAGTTAGCGCAGCAAATTCAAGACGCGGGGGCTGTGACTATCGGCTACAAGGAAATGCGCGCGGTAATGCGTTTATAAGGAACTAAAAGCTTTTTGAACTTCAGGTGAGTTGCGCAAGGGACGCCAGCCGTCGATTAGCAACACCCTGTTGCCGTCAACCTTTAGTTGTCCGGTCATGTAGGCAGCCTCCAGACTGAGCTCACCATTCCACAGTGCAGCGAAGTCTTCGAACTTTGCGGTGATAGTGACGTCGGCACCTTTGGCATCTGGATCGTTCTTGGCAACAGACTGAACTTTGACAGCACCAGATTTCACCGCTATGAGCAGGCTGGCGGTGCCGACTAGGGGCACTGAAGAAATCGCAAGGTGCGCTACGCCATCGGAGGCATCAGTGACCTTTACCTTTTTTAGAGCCGAGGCAGCTGCGGAAATGCCGTCGGGCGTGAGGACGTCTTGAGCGTTCAGCGGATGCCTTCAAACAGGTCTGTTTCAGGCAACTTCTCTGGCTGCGGGCCGCGTGCCAGCATGTAGTCGTCGTAAGGATGGATTGAACGCTCAACCTCGGGCGGCAAGCCGAACCAGAAGGTTGACTCAGGGTCGATTTGGCTCTTGTGAGCCAGCAATCCGTTCACACGGGCTTCGCCGTATTCGCCATGGGGTACCTGCGTGGTGATCTGAGCATCGTTGGACTCACGCTCAAACCACCAGTCCTCTTGAAACGGCGACTCGAGACCCAAATCCAGGAAAGCTTGATGGCGCTCCAGGATGCGCTTGGATGACCACATGGAGTAATACAACTTCGTCGGTGCCCAGGGTTCGCCAAGTTCAGGGCGGTAATTCGGGTCGCCGCTTCGTTCATAGGCGGGGATGGTGATGTCATGAACTCGGAGATGGTCTGGATGCTTGTATGAGCCCTGATCTTCAGGGTAAGTAACCACGACCTGAGGTTTTTCTCGGCGCAAGATCGCTACGAGGCGGTCGACGGCTTCGTCAAAGTCGGCTTGCCAAAAACAATCCGGATGATTGTTCGCTTCGGTGTTTTCCATGCCGGAGTCTCGGTAGCCGAGCATGACAACGTTGTCATAACCGATTACGTCAGCGGCATCGGCTAGTTCTTGGGCACGAATTTCGGCTAGCTGATCCACTGATACATCTTCTAGAGCAGGGTTGAGAATCTCGCCTTCTTCTCCGCCGGTGCAACACACCAGCACGCAATAAATGCCCTCAGCGTGGCAGCGTGCCACCGTGGCTGCGCCTTTTGAAGCTTCATCGTCGGGGTGTGCATGGACGCTAAGAAGGCACAGTCGTTCAGCCATAACCCCGAAATGCTAGAGCAGCGACAAGTCGTCTTCGTCACCATTGAGGTGGTGGCCGCAGAGGTTGGCAAGGAGTTCACGGCCTTCGTCGGGACCGCTGGCGATCAGCTCGTCGCCGGCAAGCAAGCGCATGGCACCACGGGGACGGTAGCGGTACTGGCCGTTGCGCAAAATCGCAAGGATTGTGAAGCCAGGGTCGGTGGCAAGACGCAGCTCGCGCAGGGTCTTGTCGGCAACGTCACAACCTTCGGCGACGCTGTATTGCACCACGACCTCGTCGCTTTCACCGAGTGCCACTGCAAGAATTGGATGGACTTCCTCGTGATGTTCAACAATCCATGCCATTTGCTGAGCCTGATCGCCCAAATCCTCAGCGACTTGAGACAACTGCAACAGCCCTTGAAGCGCTGACGGATCAACACCGTCGGCGGCGGCTTTGAGCACCCAAAGCTCAAGGCTGTCTTTCATTTCATCGAGACGATCCTCGAGATGGTGAACATACGCGGCGAGGCCGAGGTCGCGCAACACCAGCGTCGAATAGGCAAGACCGACCGCGACTTCGGAGATGTTTTTCATCTCCACTAAAACGTCTACGGCTCGGTCAAGGTCGGTCGTCAAGGCGTCATGAGGTGCCGCCGGCGGTGCCCAGCCGGGCGAGCCTGCCAGCTCACGCAAGTTGGTCATGCCTTCTGGGGTGCCGCGTGAGAACAACACGTCGCCGGGCAGGATCACCGTGTCGCCGGGTGGGTCGATAATCCATTCCCGGTCACGGCGGATTGCCATAACCCGCAAGCCCATATGGACCGGCATTTCATGGTCGGCGATGACACGGTTGGCGAGGCCGGCACCGTCGGCGACGGTGACCCGATGCGACACCTCCTCAGCGGCGCTGAGATCGGCCACGAGCTGGCGTGGGATGCCGACATGGTGGGTGACGATGCGGGCAAGGTCAACGGCGTCGTTGGCGATGCGCTCGGTGGCGGAGATCACCTGCAACACCGAGGACATGCCCTCGGCTTCCTTTGGGTGTCGCACCGCGAGGATGCTGACCGCTCGCATGTTCTGAACGAGGTCGCTCATGCGCTCTTCGAGGGCACTGACCTCGTCTGCCATGTCTGGGTCGCCGAAGTACAAGGCGGCGTACGCCAAGTCCACCATCAGCTCTGAGGTGTCTTTTGCCTCGGCGAGCATTTCGCGCAGGTTGCGCGGTTTTTCTTCCATGACTCCCCCTGTTTGAGTCAGTCGGTTGGCACAGCGGGCAGTGGGATCATCCGAACCCCATCGCTACCGCTGCGAGTATGAACGTGAATGCCCCGAAGAAATCCAACGAGGACATGACCATCGGGATGCCGTAAGTGTCGGGGTCAAGACCGAAACGAACCGCACCGAGAGTTCCGTAATAGGCGACAAGGATTGTCAACAGCATCGCCATTGCGCCGCCAAGCACTGCCACGCCGATGATGTCGCCGAGGGCGGCACCGCCGAAACCGGCTGCGTTGCCCGCGGTTGATGCCATCACGCCGAGCAGCGCGAACACTGGCATTGACATGATCAGCACAGTCAACATGTCGGATCGGGCTGGACCTTGCGGCAGTGGTGCTGAGCCGATAAGACCGAGGTGAACTTTGGTGCCGAGGCGACTGGAGAGGACTGCGCCGAGTGCACCGGCGGTTCCGAGAAAGCCGGGTAGGAGCACCAGCAGCACCGGGAAAGCGAGAAAATCTTCGAGACGTTTTTCGACGGTGATGCCGGCAATGATGTCGAGCACTCCGGCAAGCACTAGCACCGGGATGGATTCTTGGGAGATGCGGCGCAGGTCGCCGAGACGTGATCGCAGCGACCAGATGAGCGCTACGGCGGCGATGCCGGTGAGGCTCCATGCGATTGTGGCGGTGACGGTTTCGATACCGGTGAACACCACTGCAAGCACTAGCGCGGGGAGGGTGACGAGGTCAGCAGCGGCTGAGGCGAGAGGTGCTACGACATTGTCTAGGTCGAGGCCGAAACGCACAGCGCCTGAGGAGGTGACAAGGGTGATGACGAGCACTACAAGCGAGGCGATCATTCCGCCCACTGTTGAGATAACAATGAAATCGGCGACGCTCATGGTGGGTGAGACGTCGAACACGACGGCGACGCCTTTGGCGAGGAGCGCTAAGGCGACGCCGAGTATCAGGCTGAGCGATAGGGAGACGATGGTGTTTTGAGAAACGACGGAGTCTTTGACGACGTTGAGTCGTCCGAAGCTGAAAGTTCCGGCGTGGATGGCGGTGCCGAAGCGACAGCCGACCGCTCCGAAAATGTTGCCTTTGACGGCGATAGCTGCGGGTACTAGCAGCAAAAGACCTGGAAGTTCTTCGAGAGTGTCGGTTATGGAGGCAAGGGTGAGACCGGTGACGAGGCTGGTGGCAGCGGCGATTACTAGCGCTACAAAAGCGGTGCGGAAGGCGTTGAACTGACCGGTGACCGCTCCCAAGGCCGCAGTGAAGAGTTTGGGAGCGCGCAGAGTCACATGTTCAGGCTACGAAACAGCTGCAGTAAGGGCGGGAATTTGGCGGGATTTAGCGGGGTTTGAAACTAGCGAGCGATTCGAGATGGGCGTCTTCGGCTTCGCGTTCGGCTTTGTCGTATTCGACTTGGGCGGTGCCTTCAGAGCAGTGCTCAAGGAAAGAGCAGTATTTGCAGACCTTGCCAGGGCGAGCTTCGAAAGTGTTGTCAGAACAGGCGGTGCCGATGTCTGTCCAGGTGGTTTCGAGACGCGCGGTGGCTTCGTCAATGCCTTCTTCGCTGACGTCGGTTTCGACAACGCGTTGACCTAGGTAATACAGACACGCGCGGACGGGTAGTTCGCCTTGCTTGTCGGCGACAGCTGCGGAATACAACAGCACCTGATAGAGGCGTTCGTTGGCAAATCGTTGCGAGGGAGCACGCCCGGACTTGTAGTCGGTGACGACAAGACCGTCGTCGGTTTGGTCGATGCGATCAACAACGCCTCGAAACGGGACGATGCCTAAGGTGGCGTTGATCTGTTCTTCGGTGGAGTAGACGTCGACGTATTCGGGGTCTTCAAGAGTCCAGAGGCCTTCTATGGCTTTCCAGGCTTGCTTCTTGAAGTTGGCTTGTTCGGCTTTGTCGAGTTCGAGAGCGGTGTATTCGTCGCGATGAGAAAAAGTTGACCATTCGGCTTTGGCGATTTTGCGTGCCTGATCGGTGGTGCGTTTATCTGGTGGACGTTGCAGCAGCAGCTCTAGCACCTTGTGGGAGAAGGTGCCGACGAGTGCTGGAGGGCCGGGCAGGTCGGGTAGGCGTTCGACATAGCGGAAACGCCAACGTTTGGGGCATTGCTCAAAGGTGGAGGCACCGGAGTGCGAGAGGCGGTCGGGCGGGACCGGTTTGCCGTCGTTGTCGACAAGGCCGGTTTCGCCCTTTAGGTCTTCAAAGTCTTCGAATTCGGGTTGCATCCACATTTCTCTACCAAGGGGGTATGACACAACTCGAAAGAGCGGTGGCAATACAGGGGTTTTGGGAGGATTTGGCAGGCGTGGTGTGGGGCACGTTTATAGACGTCTAAATGTCAAGGGTTTCGGCGTCCATTAGCTCTGAACGCTCCACTATGTAATCGCGGCGCACAGCGACGTCGTTGCCCATCAAGGTTTCGAACATTTCGGCGGCTTGGATGGCTTGTTTGCCGTCGTTCATGGTGAGGCGTTTCAATGTACGGGTTGCTGGGTCGAGGGCGCAGAATCGCAACTCATCGACGTTCATCTCGCCGAGTCCTTTGAAACGTTGCCAGCTGAGCTCACGCTTTTCAGCATGTTCGGCGGTGATGGCGTCTCGTTCTTCTTCGGAGTAGGCACGCAGGGTTTTGGTGCCGACTTTGGTTGTGAAAAGCGGCGGCTGGGCGGAGTAGACCCGGCCTTCGGTCAAAAGCGGTGTCATGTGCTCATGGATGAGTGTTAGCAGCAGGCAGCGAATGTGGCTGCCGTCGACGTCGGCGTCGCACAAGATGACGATTCGTCCATAGCGGGCGGCGTCTAGGTTGAAGTCGTCGCCGATTCCGGCACCGACGGCGGTGAAGATGGCTTGGGCTTCGGCGTTGTCGAGGACTTGGCGAGCGCTGGCCTTGGCAGCGTTGACGATTTTGCCTCGTAGGGGTAGCACAGCCATGAACTCGCTGTCGCGTCCTCGTTTGGCTGGACCGGCAGCAGAGTCGCCCTCGACCAAGATGAGCTCGGCATGTTCGCCGTGGGTGCGACAGTCGGCGAGCTTGGGCGGGAGTTTGGCGGTGCCGACCCGTGACGCCTTGCGCAGGGTTTCTTGTTTTTGACGAGTCTGGTGACGGGTTTGAATGGCGTTGGCGAGCTTGTCGGCGATGGCACGCACTTGGCTGCGTGGGCCGCCGCCGGGTTCGAACCATTCCTTGAGCTGCTCATAGGCAACTCTTGAGGTAATGCCCTCCACCGCGGGGGTGGACAGGAGGTTCTTGGTTTGGCCTCGGAACTGCGGTCGCACGAGCGAGACCTTGACCGCGGCTATTAGGCCTTCGTGGGTGTCTTCTTTGCTGGCTCGGTTGTTGCCGTCTTTGGCGAGTTTGGAGAGCTTGCGGTTGTCCTTTAGGACGACATTGTTGATGACTCTGGTGAGGGCTTTGGTGAAACCGGCGACATGGGTTCCGCCGGCGGAGGTAGGGATGGTGTTGACAAAGGAGATCAGCTCGGTTGTGTGATTGTCGACCCAGCGCAGGGCGACATCTACATGGCATTCACGTTCGACTTCGGTGACCTTGCCGTCAACGGGGACTTTTTCGGTAAAGGTTTCGATGCCGTTGATGGTGATGACGTTTGAGATTTCTGCTGGTGCTATTTCGGCTTCACCGTTGGAGAGTTCCTTGACGAGGTCGGCTAACCCGCCGCGGCTTACGAAATCCCAATCTTTGTCGGCACTGGCGTCGGTGCCGCGGGCTTTGGCGCTGCGCTTGTCAGTCACCTCGACCTTGAGACCGGGCACAAGGAAGCAACATTGCCGCAGCCGGTTGTGGACGGCTGTCACATCAAATGATGCTTCGGGGTCAAACAGGGCGGTGTCGGGC
>JAAXHB010000010.1 GCA_012271125.1 Actinomycetota bacterium
CGTTGCAGAATGTATTTTGTGCCCGTCGGGGATTGTCAATTTGTTGGCTGTAGTCGTGGCCTGTGGTGGCCAAATGTTGCTGATGAAGTTGTAAATTCCCTGGTGTATGGGTGTGGTAACAAGATGAACTTAAGTAGACATCTGCTGTATGTATTGAGTGCCGGTGTGGTAAAAGGAATGTGTAGGCGTGTCTGTTGCATTGGGTGAGTCCTATGGTTGCCTAGTGTTTATTTTGATCTTTTAAATTTCCTGTGCTGATTTCTGGGTGTGGTCCTGTTGCATGTACAATTGGGTGTTTGCTTTGCTGGTGTTTCATGATGTAATGGTCTCCTATGGTTGCCCAGTGTTGTAAATCTCTGTGTATTGGTTTGTGAGTGTGAAGGGGAAATATCTTTGTTCCTAAGAGTTACGTTTTAAATGTGTTGTGAAATATGGACAAATAATTAATCTATATCATTTACGCTGCATGTAAAATGCTAGTTGGGCGCTTGTGGTTTTGTTGGCATGTCTAAGGATGTAGGTGTGTCCTATAGTTGCCAATTGTTGACTCATGTAGTAAATTTCACTGCGCTGTAATTTGTGGGTGTGGTCACATAATAAACTTATTCGTAACCTAGAAATGTTTATATTGAGTGTTCGGGGATTGTTGGGCGTCCGTGGGCATGTCGGTGGAATATTTCTTTAAATCTTTGTTGTGATTGTGGGTGTTGTCCCCATAATAAACCTAGATACTGCATGTAGCCTGGGTGGTTGTTGGCATGTTTGACAATGTATGCGTGTGGGTTACCAAGTTGTACTTTTAATGTCTGTATTGAGGTTTGTAGGCGTAGTTCAAATGAAATATTAAATTTTAACCGTAGACTTTAATCTCTGCTGTTATTTGTGGGTGTGGTTCCAATGATCAACATAGATCCCTTTAGCTCTATGAATTTTGTGCCAGTTGATGGTTTTGTAGGCGTGTCTGGCGATATACGCGTGGTTCCCAAGTGTTGATGTAAATCCCTGTGTTGTGGTTTGTGATTATAGTCCTATTATGGCGTGTCTGAGGTGTGTCCTCTGGTTGCCACAGGTTACCGTTGATGTTTTCAATTTCTGGGTTGTGTTTTGTTGGTCTACTAAGTACCTATGTAATATGGGGTTTTTTGGCGAGTCATGTTGTAGCT
>JAAXHB010000069.1 GCA_012271125.1 Actinomycetota bacterium
GACATTGTCGAGAGTTGACGGGTCTCGCTTGGGAGGTCTTAGGGGTGGGGAGTCGTGAGAGTTTTTACGTGGGTGATGGCTTTAGGGATGGATGCTGCCTAAGTACCGGTTTACGACTTCAGTGGGGGGGCCGAAAGCTTTGAGATGACCGTGGTCGAGCCAGGCGACACGATCGCTCAGGTCTTTGACTAAGTCAGTGTCGTGGGAGACAAGCACGATTGTGGTGTTTTTGTCTCGCAGGGTTTGCATGTGGGTCATGCAGCGGCGCTGAAACTCTTCGTCGCCGACCGCGATCACTTCATCTATCAACAGGATTTCAGGTTGAACCTGGACGGCGACAGCAAAACCGAGACGCACATACATACCGCTTGAGTAGACCCGCACCGGCTCGTCGAAGAACTCCCCTACCCCACTGAACTCAACAATGTCATCAAGCAAGCGGTTCATGTGCTGGCGGGACAAGCCGAGGATCGCGCCGTTTAGATAGACGTTTTCTCTGCCTGTTAGATCGGGATGAAAGCCGGTGCCGAGCTCAAGCAAAGCGGCAAGCCTGCCTTGGGTTTCGATGGTGCCATGAGTTGCTTCGTGAATGTTTGCCACGAGACGCAACAATGTGGACTTGCCGCTGCCGTTGTGTCCGATCAAGCCAATGAACTCGCCCGGGGCGATATCCATGTTGATGTCTTGGAGAACCCAGAAATCGTTGCGTTGTCGTTTGCGAGAGGCGTAAAGGATGGCTTCTTTGATCGACGTGGGGCGGTCGCGCTCGAGTCGGAAACGCTTGGAGACGTCGTTGATTTTGATTGAGCCGGCAGTCACTGGTTCGCCCTTGCTGTGTTCGCGCTCTGGCACGCTGCTGTTGTCGTTGTTGTTGTTGTCATCATCAGGCTTCTTCGCTTATTGCCATGCTTCGAGAAGCAAAATATGTCCAGCCGATAGCTAGGAAGCCGAGCGCATATGTCGTTGTCACTATGAGCGACAGCAGGGACGGGACTTGCAGGAAATAGACCCCGTCGCGGGCGACGGCGATGATGGCTGCCGGTGGGTTCCATTCGATGGCGAGACGGATTGGGCGGGGGACGTCGCCGAGTAGGTCTGGGGTGTAGACGATGGGGACGGCGAAGAAGCCGACACTGAGGAGCAGGCCAACGAGGTATTGGACGTCTCGGTAGCGGGAGTTGAGGACCGAAACGACCATGCCGATGCCTACAGCAAGCATGAGTGATGCGGCGATGGCGAAGATGAGGAATATCCAGGTCCAGGAGATGTGGACGAGGGCGGCCATGATGATGAGAAGAACTGCGGTTTCGAGCAGTGTTTGGACGGTTTGGCT
>JAAXHB010000070.1 GCA_012271125.1 Actinomycetota bacterium
GGCGAGTGGTGGGGCGAGCTATGGAGCGCCGACTCGAGCCGAAGTGCAGCTCGCTCAGGAAATGTGTGGACGGGTGGATGGGTTGGAGATGGTGCGGCTGGTGTCGAGCGGAACCGAGGCGGTGATGTCGGCGGTGCGGGTGGCTCGGGGCTACACGGGCAGGGACAAGGTGGTGAAGTTCGCCGGCTGCTATCACGGGCATAGCGATTCGTTGCTGGTGGCGGGTGGGTCGGGGGTGGCGCAGCAGGGTTTGGTTGGCTCGGCGGGGGTGACTGCTGGGGCGGTGGCGGACACTGTGGTTGCGCCTTACAACGTTGTGCCGAAGCTTGATGAGACGGTGGCGGTTGTGTGCGTGGAGCCGGTGGCGGCGAATATGGGACTTGTAGCTCCGGCACCTGGGTTTTTGGAAGGGTTGCGGGCGGCGTGTGATGAGGTTGGGGCGTTGCTGTTGTTTGATGAGGTGATTACGGGGTTTCGTTTGGCGCATGGCGGGGCGCAGGAATGGTTTGGGGTGCGGCCTGATATTTGGTGCTTCGGCAAGGTGATTGGCGGCGGTCTGCCGATGGGAGCGTTTGGTGCGTCGGCGGAGATTATGAGTGTGTTGGCACCGCTGGGTGAGGTTTATCAGGCGGGGACGCTGTCAGGTAATCCGTTGGCGACAGCGGCGGGGTTGGCGACATTGGATGCGTTGGATCGCAGTGCCTACAGCAAGCTGGAGGCGAAAGCGGTGTATTTGTCAGAGGGGCTTGTGAACGTATTCGGCGCAGCGAGTGTGCAGGCGGTATTGCCTAGGGCTGGGTCGTTGCTGGGGTTGTTTTTCAGCGGCACCGAGCCGACTGATTTTGACTCGGCTAAGGCGGTTGCGGACAATGGCATGTATCCGAAGTTTTTCCATGCGATGCTGAAACGTGGGGTGGCGTTTGCGCCGGGGGCTTATGAGGCGATTTTTGTGTCTTTGGCTCATGGTGCGGCAGAGCTAGACGCGACTATTGATGCTGCTCGTGAAGCGGCGCTGGAGATAAGGGGCTAATCAGATGAAGATGCGCACGAAGATCAAGATCGGTATTGGGGTAATCGCTGCGCTGGTGCTAGGTGTGGTTGGGTTCATTGTTTTTTGGATCGTGCGCTCGGATAGTCCTGACGCGGTCAGCATGGACGCAGCCATGGCACAAATGGAAGACATGGCTGACGGTGATGATGTTGAGCCTGCGCAGAGCGGCGATGTTGATGAAGACGTCAGCGGCGATGAAAGTGTCATCGACGACGGAGGTAGTGCAGAAGATGGTGCGGGTTCATCGTCGACGAATGAGGGGTCCGCTGAAGTCGTCGTCGATGATGTCGTCAATGACGTCTATGACATTGCTGGGACTTGGACGGTGAACACGTCGATGGTTCCGTTTAGCTCCGAGGACGGGACCGGCAGCTTTGTTGGTTACCGAGTGGATGAGGAGTTGACCCTTGGAGCGGTGACGGCTGTTGGGCGAACCGGTGACGTGACCGGCAGTGTCGAGCTAACGCAGGATCAGCTCGTTGCGGCGACGGTGACTGCGGAGATGGCGACGCTGCAAACTGATAACTCACATCGTGACGGTCACGCCCGCAGCGCCCTGAAGGTCAGGGATCATCCATATGGGACGTTTACCTTGACTGAGCCGATTGCGTTGCCGGCGGGTGCTGCCGATGGTGAGTTGATTTCAGCTCAAGCCGTTGGTACTTTGACGCTTGCGGGGGTGACCAATTCGACAGTGTTTGACCTGGAGGCGCAGCTCGCCGATGACATAGCTGACGTTGTAGTTGTCACCGGATCAGCGCCGGTGGTGTTTGCCGATTATGACGTGGAGACGCCGTCAGCGCCGATTGTGTTGTCGCTCGATGATCATGGCGTCATCGAGTTTCAGCTGTTTTTAACCCGCTAGTTGAACAGGCGCTTGCGATTGCGTTGACGTTTGATTACTTCAAGAGAGTTTTTAGTGGCTGGGTCGAGTTGAGTGTCGAGAGTGCGGTTCAGTATCTGATCGGCGAGATGTTTGCCGTGCTCGACACCGAACTGGTCGAAGCTGTTGATGCCCCAGATTGCGCCTTGGACTAGGACTTGATGCTCGTATAGGGCGATGAGTTGCCCCAGGGTGTTCGGGTTCAAGTCATAGACAGAGATGATTGACGACGGGCGGTTACCGTGCAGCGCGCGGTGGAGTGCTAGCGAGTCGTCATTTGACCCAAAAGCAAGGGCGGCGGCTTGAGCAAGAATGTTTGCTATTAAGGCGTCTTGCTGAGCTAGTTCGTCGTCGAATACGGGCATGTCGTTGGCGCAGATGAAATCAACTGGGACAATTTGGGTGCCTTGGTGCAGCAGTTGATGAAAGGAATGCTGGCTGTTGGTTCCGGTGCCGCCCCAGACAATGGGAGCCGTCTCGTAGTCAACGGGAGTGCCATCGAGGGTGACGCTTTTGCCATTGGACTCCATCTCGAGCTGCTGAAGGTAATCAGGAAGGTAACGCAGCAGGTGCGAATAGGGCAGCACTGCACGGGTTGGGTAGCCCATGAAGTTGCGGTTCCATACGGCGAGTAAGCCGCCGATTATCGCAGCGTTGCGTTCTGGGGACACGTTTTGGAAGTGGACGTCTACGCTGCGCATGCCGGCGAGCATGTCTTCGTAAGCGTCCACGCCGATTGTGAGCATCAGTGATAGTCCTGCGACTGAAGCGAGGGAGTAGCGGCCGCCGACCCAGTCCCACATGTTGAAGATGTGCTCGGGGGGTATGCCATGTTTGGCTGCCTCTTCGGGAGCGGCGGTCACGGCGACGATGTGATAGTGGTTTTCCCAATCCTCGTTAATCATTTCTTTGACATGGGCAAGGTTTGCCAAGGTTTCAGGTGTTGTGAAGGACTTTGAGGTGACCACAAACAACGTGGATTCCAGATGGCCGGCAAATCGAGCGTCAGCCCAGTCCTCGAAGTCCAGATTGGCGCAAAAGGTAGCTCTGAATAATGACGTGTGGTGGTGGTGTGCCAAGGCGTGATATGCCATTTGTGGGCCGAGATGTGAGCCGCCGATGCCGATGTTGACGAGAGTTTTGAACTCTTCGTCGGTGCTGCCGCGGATCACGCCCTTGTCGACTGCTTGGACAAACTCTGCCATGCGTTTGCGTTCTTTTAGTGCGGTTTGGGCGGCTTCGGCTAGGGGGTCTGGGAGAGCGGATGTGTCTTGAGAGGTATCTAGGGGTAGGAGGCGGAGGGCTGTGTGGAGGGCTGCGCGGTTTTCGGTTGTGTTGACTGGTTCGCCGTTCAGGGTGGCTTGGATGCGTTCTTGGAGGCCAGCTTTTTCAGCGAGTTCTAGCAGTAGTTCGATTGTTTCATCGGTGACTTGTTGGCGGGAATAGTCGATGACTAGGTCGCCGACGGTGGTTTGGTAGCGGCCTGCTCTGGCTGGGTCGTCTTTGAAGAGGTCACGCAGGTGGGTTTGCTTGATCTTGGCTGCGTGGGCTTCGAGGGCTGCCCATTCAGGTGTAGCGGAGATCAGCTCAGCCATAGCTAGCTAACGCTAGAGGTTGACTTATTCGGTGGTGTCCTCGGTGAGGCCGTGATGCTCTGCTGCTGCAGCGATGTGTTCGGCGATTTCTTCAGGTGTGCCGACGGTGAGCGTTGGATGATCTTCGGCGAGAGCTAGCAGGAGTTTTTCTTCGACGACGGCACGTTCGGCGTCAAGTCCGCCGTGGATGACCCGTTCGTAATAGACGACCGATAGGAGATCGTCCATGCTGAGGTTAGAAAAGCCGGTCATGCCGTTGGCGAAGCTGTCGGTTTCTCTAGCTCCGCCGGGGCGGTTCGGGTCGCCGTAGGTGTCTAGTCCAGCGTCGAGGCTGCCTTGGGTGCCGAGGTAGACCCAGGAGATGTGCTGGGCTAAACCGACGTTGGCATCGTCGGCGGGGAAGGTGAGCAGGACTTCGCCGTCGTTGAGCTGGCGACCTGATGCGGTGCCGGAGCCGTCGCCACCATGGCAAGACGAGCAGGTGGCGAAGACTTGGGCACCGTTGGTTGAAAGCACTAGTTCGTCGGTGCTGGGTGGTTCGAGCATGCCGACATAAAACACCGCCCAAACCGGCAAAAAGACCATTACCGAAGCTGCCCAGACAGGCATTTTCTTGCGACGATTGAACGCCTCCACATATGGGGGATCGGGTTCGGGCGGCGGTGGAGTCTTTGGAACGGGTGGTGCTGCGGGCGCTGGAGCAGTGCCGGCATCGGATGCTGAGGATTCGGTAGCTGCTGGTGCCTCAGCGGGCTGGCCGGCTAGTTCGGCACGACGTTGGCGTGAGCGTTCAAGCAAATATTCGGGTACGTCTGCCACCGATTACCTCCAGCTCCGTTTAAACGTCATTTCGTCCGTCATTTCTTCATCGAGCCCATGCCCGATAGCACCCGCAAAGGATACGCGATTTGCTGCTGTGCCACTAAACAGGACAGGTTTGAGTGTTGCTTCTAGTTGGCCTTTATCGGCCTTGAATGTGCTCACGCTAAACGCGGTTGCGCGCATTCAAGCCCGCCAGCCCAACTCTCCGCATTTCTATTAGCCACGTCCTGTTTATGTCACCGGTTGGTTTTGATCTGAAATTCAGCAGCGGAATCAAGAATCGCATCAAATAAGTACTGGCCGAAGGAGCGGTCGCAGAAGATGATGTATGACGGGGTGCCGTTTTGGTCGTTGCGGGCTATGTCGCAGGTGACTTTGGCGACCGATGCTGAGGCGACGGCACCATCTGGGGTCATGGGGTCGCTCCAGTCGAGGCTGCAGATTTTCTCAAGCACCTGTGGGGCTTTGGTGCCGGTAAGTCGGAACATTGCTCGTCCGTGAGTCCAGTCGACCGCTGAAATGAGCTCGGTGCTATCGCTTTTTGGATTGGCTCCGGCGGGGAGTGCTTTGACGGCTTTTTTGACCTCGGTGTTGTCGCCGAGGAGGAGCCACTCCCCTGGGCGGGTGCCTAGCACTAGGACTTTGCCATCTGCTGAGGACGTTCCGAAGTTCACACCTCGTTGTCTGGTTACGGCACCGCCGACGTTGCCACGCACTAGCCATTTGGTGGTGGCACTTTCGTCGGTGAGGGTTAGATCGGAGCTTGCTGGTGGGTAGCTCTTGACGACCGGGCTTTCAAAGACAGGGGCGTCAGCTTTTTTGCGTCTAGGCACGGAGGCGTTCCCCTTCGTGATCGAAATGAGCGTGATGCTCCATGACTGTTCCGGTAATGCGTTCGCCGCTGACCCGCACGATTGTCAGCTTCGTCCCCGCCGTCGCAAGGTCTGCATCAACTTGTCCTAGACAAATCGAGCGGCCCAATGTCGGTGACATACGTGACGAGGTGATCCGTCCGGCAATGACGTTGTTGTCGTGGATGCTGTTGTCGTCGTCATTGTCATCGTTTATGTCGTCGCTGCTGTTGTCGTTGGTATTGCCACGGACGATTTGGGCGGCTTCTTCGGGAACCTGATTCGGGTCATCAGGCTGAATTGCCACGATCAATGGCAGCGTCTGTGACGTTGCCCAGGCAAGCTCGGCTTTGCCGGCGAAGTCGTCCTTGTCGTGCTTGATGAGCATGTTAAGGCCTGTCGAGGGTGCTTTCGTGAGGCCGTCGGTGTCTTGACCGACAATGAAGTGCCCTTTTTCGAGGCGCATGATGCGTTGGGCTTCGAGTCCAAATGGTGAGATGCCGAGGTCGCTTCCGGCGTCGATGAGCGTCTGCCATACGTGGAGGCCGTGGCCGGCGGGGACGTGGAGTTCATAGGAGAGTTCGCCGGTGAAGCCGATGCGCCACATGAAGCAGTCGTCGATGCCGGCGATTGTGGCCGAGCGCACCTCCATGTAGGGGAACGCTTCGGGCGACAGGTCGACGCCGGTGGTGACACGGGTCATGAGCTCACGGGCTTTGGGGCCGGCGACATTGATGCTGGCGTAGGCGGTGGTGACGGGTGTGACGTGAACTTGCCAGTCGGGGCGTTCGGTTTGGAGCCAGTTTTCGATCCATTCCCAGACGCTGGCGGCGCCGGAGCTGGTGGTGCTCATCATGTAGTGGTGCTCGGCGAGGCGTCCGGTCACGCCGTCGTCGAGCACGACGCCGTCTTCGGCGCACATCATGCCGTAGCGGACTTTGCCGATGGGGAGTTGTGACCATTTGTTGGTGTAGAGCAGGTTCAACAGCTTGGGGACGTCAGGGCCGCGCAGGTCGAGTTTGCCGAGGGGAGTGACGTCGATGATGCCGACGTTGTTGCGGACGTTGCGGACTTCGGCGGTGGGGTCGCCGTAGTGGTCGGGGCGAATCCACTGACCCGCGAGGATCGTGTGGACGCCGTTGGCTTCGTGCCAGGGATGCATCGGCGAGACTCGGACTGGTTCGAAGACCCGCCCGGCGAGCGCGCCGAGGCTGATCGGCGCATAGGGGGGGCGCCATACGGTGGTGCCGACTTCGGCGATTGTGGATTGGGTGGCTTCGGCGACGACGGCGACGGTGTTGACCGTGGAGAGCTTGCCTTGGGACGGGCCCATGGTGGAGGTTGTGTAACGCTTGATCAGCTCGACGGAGTCGTAGCCCTCTTTTGCGGCGTTGAGCAGGTCTTTTGAGCTGACGTCTTCGGAGTAGTCGACGATGCCGTGACTGTTGGAGCGGTAAAGCTCGGGGTGGTTGTTGCGGGGCAGCGGGGTGCGGATGTCGTTGGTCCAAGGGGGTTCGTTTGTTTTGGGCTTTGTGGAGCGGGCGGTTGTGGCTTGGAGGCGGTGGGCAACTGCGGCGGCTCGTTCGGCGGCGAGTTTGCCGGTGGCTTCGGCGTGGGCGCGGAGCTGGTCGAGGGTGCCGTCGCCGGTGATACCGCCGGTGGCTAGGACGTTGTCGGGTGGGTCGGTTGGGAAGAATCGAGCGGCTGCTGGGTCGTAGGTTGGGCGGTCGCCTGCCATGTTGAGTAACGACGTGGGTGCGGTCCAGCCGACTGCGGTGACTAGGAGATCGGCTTCGATGAGCTTGCCGCCGGCGCTGACTTCTTTGACAGCGGTTTTGGTGCCGCGGATGCGGTTGAGTTCGTGTCCTTCGCGGGCGTCGATGTGGGTGACTTCTATTCCGGCGGCTTCGAGATCAGCTGCTGTGGCGTCGCCTTGGGGGTTAGCGCTGTAGACGACGGCTCGGTCGCCTGGGCTGACGCTGTACATGTTTAAGAGTCGCCGTGCTGCGGTGGAGGTAATAACGCCAGGGCGGTCGTTGCCTTCGAAAACGTAGGGGCGTTCGATTAGGCCGGCGGCGACTATGAGTGTTTTGGCTCGGGCTTTGATGAGGCGTTCGATGGCGATGGGGTGGTTGCGCTGGACTATGCCGACCCAGTTGTCTTCGTAGCGGCCTGTGACAGTTGAGTCGGTTAGAACTTCTACTGAGGAGGCTGTAAGGGCGGCTTTTAGTTCGACGAGGGTGGTCTGGTCTTTGGTGCTGTAGCGGAGGTGTCCACCAAGGTTGTGTTCGTGTTCGACAAGCATGACTTTGGCGCCGGCAGCATCGGCGGCGAGGGCCGCTTGGATGCCGGCTGGTCCAGCACCGGCGACGACCACATCAGGGTGTGCGTAGCGCTTGTCGTGATAGCCGTGGGGGGTGTCGAGGTCGATGCATCCGCCTGGGGCGAAAGTGGCGAGGACTCTTTCATACGTGGGCCAGAGGTTGCGAGGCCACATGAAGGTCTTGTAGTAGAAGCCAGCGCTGAGGAATCTGCCAGCTACGGCGTTGACGGCTTTGAAGTCGTATTTGAGCGATGGCCAGACGTTTTGGGCTGAGACGTTCATGTCTGCGGTGAGCTGGCGGTGGCCGGCTCGGACGTTGGGTTCGTCGCCAACTTGGACCATGAGATTCGGATCCCAATAGTCGGCGGTGAGGATGCCTCTGGCTCGGTGGTATTTCATCGAGCGTGAGAACACCATCACGCCTTTGGCGGCTAGTGCTGAGGCGATGGTGTCGCCTTGGTATCCGGTGAAGCGTTTGTTGTTCCAGCGGAAGCGCAGTGGTTTTGAGCGGTCGATTTGCTCGTGCAGGGTTTGGGCGATGCGGCGCATGGTCATGCTGGACCACCGCGTTTGTTACCTGGGATTGGTGGTTCACGGAACTCGTTGGTGGCTGTGTTGCGTTCCAAGCTGAACCAGCGACGACATCCTGAGCGGCAATACCAGGTTTCTTTGAGCCAGTCGGCTGGGTTGTCCCGTATGTAAAGGTAGGCACGCCATTGTTTGGGATCAGCTGTAGCTGGGTCGGGGCGAGAGTGTGACTCGCCGCCGTAGCGCATGTCGGCGGCGTTGCGAGGGCCGCAATGCGGGCACGGAACTAACAGCATTAGTGGCCTACCGCCGCGGCACCTTTTTCGCCGACTAGTTCGCCGGTTTCGAAGCGATCTAAGCCGAATGGCGCAATCAGTGCCGGGGTGCGTCCGGTGGCGGCAGCTTCGGCCATTTGCTCACCTGAGACGGGGCCGGCTTTGAAGCCGTATGTGCCCCAGCCGACGTCGCATAAGAAGCCTTCGACGGGTGTGAAACCCATGACCGGCGAGTAGTCCGGGGTCATGTCGCACAGGCCGGCCCATTGGCGCAGCAGGCGCATGCGGGATACGCCGGGCATCAGTTCGAGCACGTGGCCGGCAAGTTCTTCTGTGAATTCAAGCGAGCCTCGAACCGAGTAGGAGGCGACAGAGTCGACCGCTGCGCCGAAGACGAGTTCGCCTCGGTCGGTTTGGCTGACGTAGACGTGCAACGTGCCGGAGACGACGACTGTCGGCAGGAAGACTTTGACGGGTTCGGTGACGGCGGCTTGGAGTGGGTGGGTGGTGATCGGCAGCGCTACGCCTGCCATGTTTGCGATCAGCGACGCCCAGCCGGCGGTGCAGTTGATGACGAGCGGGGCGGAGATGTCGCCTCGGTTAGTGCGCACGCCGGTGACTTTTGCGCCGGGGCCTTTGCCGTCGGGGTGGGGTCCGCCTTGGCAGATGATGTCGAGGACTTCGGTTTTTTGGTGGAGTTCGACACCGAGGGCATCGGCGGCTCGGGCGTATCCCCAGACGACGGCGTCGTGGCGGATGATGCCACCGGGTGGGTGGTAGAGGGCGCCGAGTATTGGATAGCGGGGATGGGTGGAAGTGTCGAGGCTGGGGGCGAGTTTTTTGATGTCGTCGGGGCCGATGACTTCGGAGTCGATGTTTTGGAGTTTGTTGACTTCGGCTCGCCAGTGCATCGTGCGTAGGGAGGAGTCGTTGTGGGCGAGGGTGAGGTGGCCTCGGACGCTGAGCATGACGTTGATGTTGAGCTCGGAGGTCATTTCGTTGTAGAGGGTGAGGGAGCGGTCGTAGAAGGCGACGCCTGCTGGGGTGAGGTAGTTGGAGCGCACGATGGCTGTGTTTCGGCCAGAGCCGCCGGAGCCGAGGTAGGACTTATCGAGCACGGCGACGTTGGTGATGCCGTGGTTTTTGGCGAGATAGTAGGCGGTGGCGAGGCCGTGGACGCCTCCGCCGATGATGACGGCGTCGTAGGATTTCTTGAGGTCTTGGGTGCGCCAAACTTTGGGCCAGGATTCGTTTTTTATGCCACGCCATAGAAGGCCTGCGGCTGAGTATTTGGCGGGACTTGTTGAGCCTGAGCCTGCTAGCCGCCCCAGTGCCATAAGTGCTTCAGACTACCGACACTGATCACGGTGGCTATTCGCAGATGACTAGAGGGATGTCCCTGTCGGTTTGAGCTTGGTATGCGGCGTAGTCGGGCCATTCTTGGAGAGCGACGGGCCAGAGTTCGGCTTTTTCTTCTGGGGTGGCTGTGCGAGCTGTTAGTTGGTGAAGTTCATCTTTGTCTTGGACTGTGACGCTTGGGTTGTCGAGCAGGTTGAGATACCACTTGGGATGTTTATCCGCGCCACCCATTGAGGCGACGACCAGATAAGTGTCACCATGCTTGATTCTGATTAGAGGTGTGCGGCGGAGGCTGCCTGTTCTACGACCGGTTGTGGTGAGGATGATGACACCCGCTCCTTCCCACTCGTAGCCGTCGACGCCATCAGTCGCTAGGTACCGGTCAACATGTTCGGCAATCGGCTCCCACGGACTCGGCTCATATTCACCCATCCCCGTGACCCTACCCCACTGTTCATCCCAAAAGTCCAGCTCAAGTCCGCTGCACCTCGGTAGGTCACAAACTTCATCACCCCGCTAGCCTTTTCACCGACATTGCACACCAGCGCATCAAGTCAACGACCCCAGGATTACCGCCATGTCACTACAGGACGTCATTCTCGACATTCGCTCGACTGAGTTGCCTAGGAGTGAACGCGCGATCCAACATCAGGTAATCCCCAGAATCCTTGCTCAGCTCGGCTGGGATCGCGATAACCCCAAGCAAGTTGCCTTTGAGTATGAGGTTGTTAATCGAAGGACGAAACAGACGGAGTGGGTTGACATTGCCTTACTTGATGACACTATGGGCAAATCCCAGCCTGTTTCATTCTTGGAAATTAAGGCACCTAGTAGGGATTTAAAGGTCGGCATGGGTCAACTAGAGGACTATGCATACCGTAAGGGAGTGAAGCTAGTTGCTCTAGCAAACGGTAAGGAGTTCTGGTTCTACTACGTTGACACAGTTGGCGATTTCGAGGACCGGCGAGTTGCTGTTGTCAACATCTTTGAAGATGACATCGACTCCATAGTTGGGACGCTGTCCACCTACCTCGGTAAACACAATCTGCTAAAGGGGCAATCCGAACGTTTTGCGCGACAAGAAGCTGAAAGAATCTTGCGCGAAAGAGAGATTGTTCGAATACTTCCAACTGTGTGGCATGACATGTGTTCTTCCCCTAACGCAAGTTTGGTACAACTCGTTATTGAAGAAGCCAAGAACTACCGGATAACGCCAACAGAAGAGCACGTTACGCAGGTACTGCAAGGGCAACCAATTGTTGGAGTCTCGCCGACACCCTCACCTGTTAGACGGCCACCAAAGATCGATCGACTACGCCCCGCTGCATCTGATGAAATACTTGCTCTAAGGTCTTCAAGAGATGCTTCACAAGTATTACATTCAATTCCAATCAGTTTTGAACTATTGGGTCAATCTCACACAGCAGTTAAGTGGAACGAGGTACTAATCGGTGTTAGCAGGATTTTGGCACAACGGCACCCAGACATGTTTGAAGTCACATTAAAAGAACTTGACACGCCTACAAGACCTTTCGCATCACATAACCAAGACACCCACACGAGATCAGCATTGATAGGAGATACCGGTCTGCATATTGAGATCAACAAAAGCGCACCCGACATTTGTAAAACCGCATACAGAATGATAAAAGAGTTCCACTATGACGAAACCGAGCTCGTTATCTACTACAGACACCGCTGAGATTTCTGGGGCCAACCAGGCTAACCGCCTAAGCATTAGGAGTGCTTTGAATACATCACTTCACAAAACAATCGAGCGCCTAAAGGGAATTACACCACCCAGCCGCGAAGAAACCACAAAAATCACGATGATTTTGCCCATCCTCGAAGCTTTGAGTTGGGACTGCCAAGACCCTGATCAGGTTTCATGGGAATACGCCGTTGGTGATCAAGGAAGTCGAGGCAAGGGTGGACGTGTTGATATCGCACTTTTTCAAAAAAGAGCAGGCCGAGATCAATGTGTTTGCTTTGTTGAGGCGAAAGCAGCTGATTCAAATCTTGAAAGTCACGTAGAACAGCTACTGGGGTACGCCTTTTACGAAGGAACCGATATCGCTGTACTGACAACTGGTCTGGTGTGGTGGTTTTACTTACCACGAGAAGATGGACCACCATCTGATCGTCGTTTCGCCATCCTTGACCTGCTGAAGGATCCAACCTCAAGCCTGGTGACACATTTTGAAACTTATCTTGGACGTAAAGCCCTTGGTTCCAAGAATGCTGAGCGCGCCGCAAGAAAAGCGCTGAAGGAACTGCATAACGATGAAGCACTAAACATCCAGTTACCCAAACTATGGAACAAAATGATCACCAGTGCCGATCCCGAGCTTGTAGCACTTCTTGCAGCACGAGCCGAGAGAGAACTACGGCTGCGTCCTTCTGACACCCAAGTTGCCGAAGTACTTCTTGGTCAACGCACACCGAAAGACAAGGCTCCAGTTATAAATAGGCCAATTACTACTCCGATTGGCTTAGAAGTCTCGATATCTGATTCAAAAGACTGCACAAAAGTGAAGCGATGTACACCCACTGGCTTCACCCTCTGGAATCAGCGAACGGAAATCACAGACTGGACACAACTACTAGCTGGAGTGGCACAAGAACTGTTGTACAGAGATCCCAGCACATTTTCAAATGCAGTTGCCCAATTGGGAGGAAAGCAGTTTCGATTTGCATCGCGCGCTTCATCAGAAGTACAACGGGCTACACCTGTTGGAACATCAGGATGGTACGTAAATACACATACTGGATCAGTTGGCATGTGTGCTAAGGCATACAAATTGCTACGAACTTGTGGGTACGAGAATTCGGACTTGACGATTTATTTTGTTCGCAACAAATAACCGTTATCTGAGCTCAATCGCTTGGAAGCGGGGGGTTGGGGTGGTTGTGGGTGTGACGTTGATAGGGGTATTGGTGGGGTGTAGTGATAGCGGCTCGGTGTCCGATATGTGTAGTTACATCTTGATTGGAAATGAATCTAAGTCTGACAGTCTCAGTTACGAGCAGCAAGAACATTGCTATGACATCATCCGGGAGGCGGGGAATATTTGTGAATATGTGTGGGAGAATGACCCAGGCGTAGCAGGTGAAGAAATAGCAAGATGGCTAAGAGTGGTTGAGGAACGGTTCTCGTCGGTGGCGTCTAACCAACAAACGGCTAGGGGTGTTGAAGAGTTGTGTGGTGATTGACCGCGCTAGGTCATAGGTCGAGGTTTAGTGGGGGTGGGGGGAGGTGGTTGGAGATGGCTTCGGCGCGGCGGTGGAGAAGATCGACGGTGGCGTCGAGGTAACGGGCGATCAGATACTGACGGCGGGAGGCGGCGGCGACAACGAAATCGGCGAGTTCGTCTAAATCGGCAACCTGAACGTCATGTCCGGCGGCTTCCATGCGAGCTTTGAGCTCATCAAAAGTCATGCCAGCTCTACCGGAACCGGTGCGGGCCAGTTCGACAGGTCGATTACGGGCAGAATTGAACAAGCCGGTAGGCATCAAACCGCCTGAGGGGTAAAAGACCGAGGCACGGACTTGGGCACCTTCATCAACCAGACAATGATGCAA
>JAAXHB010000071.1 GCA_012271125.1 Actinomycetota bacterium
ACAATGTACTTGGTGTAAACCACACCAACAAAACACAACCTAGAAGATTGAAACCATCAACGGTAACCCGTGGCAACCAGAGGACACACCTCATGACACAGACACGCCAACACATGAACAACTGTGTCCTAATACCTACACCAAAAGGTACGACAAAATTTAAAATAGGACTACAACCACAAACCACAACACAGAGATTTACTTCAACAACCAGAGGACACACGTATATCGTCAGACACGCCTACAAAACCACAACTCCCCAACTGGCACAAACTACATAGAACAAAAGGGATCTAGGTAGATCATTGGAACCACACCCACAAATAACAGAGCAGAGATTTAAATCTACAGTGAAATATTTCATTGAAACCGCGCCTACAAACCACAATACAGGGATTTAAANNTACCACTTGGTAACCCACACGCATACATCGTCAAACATGCCAACAAATCCACAACCACCCAGGCTACATGCAGCAAAATGTATCTAGGTTTAATTATGGGGACCACACTCAATATCACAACACAGATATTTAAAGAACAAGACACTCATCATTCCACCGACTTGCCCACGGACGCCCAACAAACCCCCAATACTCAAAACATACATTTCTAGGTTAAGAATAAGTTCATTATGGGACCACACCCACAAATTACAGCACAGAGAAAATTTACTACATTAGGCAACAATTGGCAACTATAGGACACACCAACATCGTTAGACATGCCAGCAAAACCACAACCCCCCAACCAGCATTTTGCATGCAGCGTAAATGATATAGATTAATTATGTGGACCACACCCATACTTCACAACAGAGATTTAAAACATCAACAGTAACTCTCAGGAACAAAGACACTTCCCTTTCACACTCATAAATCAATACACAGAGATTTACAACAAAGGAAACACTGGGCAACCATTGGAGATGCTTACATCACCAGCAATGTAATCCCCCAAATGTACATGTACCAGGAGGACCACACCCAGAAAACAGCTCAGGAAATTTAAAACAACAAAATCAACACTTGGTTACCACAAGACACACCCCATGCCACAGACACGCCTACACATTCCATAACCACACTCAACACATACAGCAGATATCTACTTAAGTTTATCTTGTTACGACACCCATACACCAGGGAATTTAAATCTTCATCAGCAACATTTGGCAACCACTGCTTATGCCTACATCGCAGAATGCCAACAAATTGACAACATCCAACTGGCACAAAGTACATTCTGCAAGCGGGTCCAAGATTTATGGTGACCGCATTCACAATTCAAAACACAAACGAGATTTAAAACATCAAACGTATCACGAGACAAGAGCATGACTAGCTAACAAACCCCATCTTACATGCACCACAATGTACTTAGTGGGAACCACACCCACAAAGCACAACACACATCAAAGGTAACACTGGCAAATCACAGGAGACTCCTACAAAACAACTCCCCCCAACTGTACAAGCACCAAAGGGATTTAGGATTATCATGGGGACCACACCCACAAAACAGA
>JAAXHB010000072.1 GCA_012271125.1 Actinomycetota bacterium
AAAGTTTATAATAGGACTACAACCACAAACCACAACACACAAATTTAATTCAACACTTGGCAACCAGAGGACACACGTATATCGTCAGACATGCCTACAAACCCACAACAACTCCCCAACTGGCACAAAATACATAAAGGAAAAGGACCACACCCACAAATATCACAGAGCAGGGATTAGAGTCTACAGTTAAGATATTCATTGAGACAATGCCTACAAACCACAATACAGAGGAGATTTAAAACATCAAATGTACTACTTGGCAACCAAACATTGTCAAACATGCCAACAAAACCACAACCCCCAGGCAACATGCAGTATCTAGGGGGACCACACCCACAATCACAACACAGAATTAAGGTAATTCTTAGGAACAAGAAAACACTCATCCTTCCACCGACACGCCCAAAGATGTCTAACAACAAGTCAACCGTAATGGCACTCAATACATACATTTTCAGGTTACGAATAAGTTTATCATGGCTCCAAACCCACAAATTACACCACAGAAAATTTACCACATGAAAGTCAATAATTGGTAACCATAGGACACACCTACATCGTTATACATGCCAACAAAAACCACAATCCCCAACAAGCATTTTACATGCATCATAATTGATCTAGACTGATTATGAGGACCACACCTATATTTTACAAGATTTGAAACATCAACGGTAACTCTTAGGTACAAAGACTCTTCCCCTTCACACTACACAGAGATTTACAACAAGTGGGGACCACACCCACAAAACACAACAAAGAAGATTAGAAACATAAAAATTAACACTAGGCAAACATAGGACACACCCTATGCCGCAGACACACCCACACATCACACTGGCACTCAATACATAGAGCATATGTCTACTTATTACAACACCCACACACCACAACACAGGATCTTCATCGGCATCATTCGGAGGAGACGCCTACAATTCAACATGACAACTGGCACAAAACTGCAAACGGGATCAAGATTTATGGTGACCACACCCACAATTCAAAACACAAACGAGATGTACAACATCAAATGTAACACTGAACAATATGAGCTACAACATGACTCGCTAACAAATTACATGCAACACAAGGTACTTAGTGGGGACCACATCCACAAAACACAACAAAAGATTGAAAACATCAACGGTAACCCGTGGCAACTAGAGTACACAGTTCACAGCACTCCAACACATGACAAACTGCAACACAATACATACAGCTACGACAAAGTTTAAATTAGACTACAACCACAAACAACAACACAGAGATTTACATCAACACTTGGCAACCAAAGGACTCGCGTATATCATCAGCAACACCTACAACACCCCAACTGGCACAGAACAAAAGGGATCAAGGTTGATGATTGGGACCACACCCACAAATAACAGAGCAGAGATTTATGTCTACGGTTAAGAATTTCATTGTGACCACACCTACAAACCACAATACACAGATTTTAAGCATCACAAGTATGATGTGTCAAATAGAGAACACGCATATATTGTCAAACATGCCACAATCACCCAGCATAACGTATACAGGTTTATTATGGAGACCACATCCACAATCACCACAAAGAGGTTTAAATTAGGACAGTCATCTTCCTACATCCACGCCCACGGACGCACAACAACCTGCTAATTCTAATGGCACTCACTACATACATTCTAGGTTACGACTAAGTTTATTATGGGTCTACACCCACAAATTACCTCACAGAAAAAAATTTACTACTTGAAAGGCAATAATTGGCAACCATAGGACACACCTACATCGTTAGACATGCCAACAAATCCACAACCCCCAACCAGCATTTTACATGCAGCATAAATAATTTAGATTA
>JAAXHB010000073.1 GCA_012271125.1 Actinomycetota bacterium
GCTCGGTGACAGAAAAAATTTGCCAAGCGAAGCCCGTCAAGAAAAAGCTAAAGGGTGGTGATGGGCATTTGGAGGTCAGCGAGCATTTGGATGTCTTTTTGGGGTTCGCGGCCGAGGGTTGTGAGGTAGTTGCCGACGATGAGGGCATTGATCCCCGACGTCATCCCTAGGGCTTGCAAATCCCGCAACGTAATCTCACGTCCGCCGGCGTAACGCAACAACACCGACGGCAACGCCAGTCGAAACAACGCAATCCAACGAATCGCCTCGAGCGCAGCAATGGGTTTGCGTATTTGTAACGGCGTTCCCGGACGTGGGTTCAAGAAATTGATCGGCACTTCGCACGGGTTAACAGACCGAATGTCTTCGATGAGCTCCAGACGCTGTTCGACGCTTTCGCCCATGCCTAGGAGCACCCCGCAACATAGTTCCATGCCGGCTTCGGTGACGTATTCACAGGTGGCGACACGTTCATCAAAAGAGTGTGTGGTCACGATTTCACCAAAGAACGACCTGGATGTTTCGAGGTTGTGGTTGTAGCGATGCACTCCGGCGGCGGCGAGTTCAAACGCTTGGTCGCGGGTCAAGATGCCGGCGCTGATTGCCACATTGAGTCCGGTTTCAGCTCCGACTATGCCAGTCAGCTCTATCAGGCGATCCATGGTGCGACGATCCGGGCCGCGCACGGCTAACACGATGCAGAACTCGGTCGCGCCTAGTGCTTTGGTTTCGCGTGCTGCGGCTAGCACTTCGTCGGTGTCTAAAAACGGTGTTGCTTTGACTTCGGTTTCGAATGTTGCTGACTGGCTGCAGAAGTGGCAGTCTTCAGGGCAGCCTCCGGTTTTGGCGGACAGGATGCCTTCGACTTCTACGTCGGGCCCGGCCCAGCTGACCCGCACCTCATGTGCCAATCCAGCCAAAGCCAACACTTCACTGTCGGGCAGCACCGCCAGCTCAGCCAACTCAGCNNGTAAAACTAAGTGACGGTGAGGTCGGTGCTGCCGAGGTAGGCGGCGATGACGTCGGGGTTGTTTTGGACTTCGGCGGGTGTGCCTTCTGCGAGATGCTGCCCGAAGTTCAAACACATGACCCGATCCGCAATATCCATAACGAACCCCATGTCGTGTTCGACCATCAACAAGCTGATGCCAAGCTCGCGACGAATGTCCAAAATGAAGCGAGCCATGTCCTCGGTTTCTTCGAGGTTCATTCCGGCGACGGGCTCATCAAGCATCAGCAGCTCTGGATCCATCGCCAACGCCCGGCCTAGCTCAACACGTTTTTGAAATCCATAGGGCAGCAACGCAACCGGATGTTTGCGCCAACGTTCGATCTCAAGGAAGTCGATGATGTCTTCCACCTTGCGGCGATGTTCGATCTCTTGACGTTTGGCCTTGCCAACCCACAGGGCACCCGCTATGAACGACCCGGACATGCGAATGTGACGTCCGGTCAAGAGATTGTCAAGCACGGTCATCTGCGGAAATAGTTCAATGTTTTGAAAGGTGCGGGCAATGCCGAGCTGGGCGACCTTGTCGGGACGAGTGCCCATGATTGACTCGCCTTTCCAGAAGATGTCGCCTTCTTGTGGGCGATACACCTGTGAGATGGAGTTGAAGATTGAGGTTTTGCCGGCACCGTTGGGTCCGATGATGGCAAAGAGCTCGTTGGGGCGCACTTCGAAAGACACGGAATCAATCGCCGTCACTCCGCCGAATCGCAGAGAAATGTTGTCAACCTCAAGCAGCGGTGCCAAATTACTCATGACAGCCACCGCTTGCGTCGCTTGTAGTGCTTCACGTCTTTGAACGACTTACGCCCTTCGCCCTCGGCGTGCACACCCAAGTAGAACTCGCGCACATCCTCATCGGCGAGCAGCTTTTTGGGTTCGCCGTCCATCACAACCTTGCCATGCTCCATGATGTAGCCATAGTGCGCAATCGACAGAGCCATCATCGCGTTTTGCTCAATCAGCAACACGCCTACGCCTTGTGAGTTGATGTCAACGATGATGTCACGAATCTGCTCGATCAGCATCGGCGCCAACCCCAGCGACGGCTCATCCAAAATCAACAGCTTCGGATTGGCCATCAAAGCCCGCCCAATGGCAAGCATCTGCTGTTCGCCACCAGATAGGTAGCCGGCAGTGTCACGGCGACGATTTTTCAAGATCGGAAACAAGTCCATGACCCTGGCGTAAGCGTCGTCGTTGGCAGCCTTGTCACGCACGGTGAACGCACCGGTTGTGAGGTTTTCCCCCACGGTCAGTTCAGCGAAAATCCGCCGCCCTTCCATGACCTGAGTAATGCCTGATTCCACGATTCGAGACGGCTTCACGCCGACAAGGTCGTCGCCATTGAAGGAGATCGACCCTTTGGTGATATCACCTTCGTGAACGTCCAACAAGCCCGACACGGCACGCACGGTCGTGGTTTTGCCGGCACCGTTGGCACCCAACAAGGCAACAATTTGACTGTCGGGAACCTCTAAGGAAAGCCCCCGCAGCACGAGGATTACCTCGTTGTAAACAACCTCAAGGTTGGAAACTTCAAGCATGACAACGAGGTCGACGAGGCGTGTGGGGGTCCTGCGGATCGCTCCGCAGAACCCCCGAAGTGCCTGAGCCTAGGAAATTGCTACGCAGGCCTCGTAGTCCCAGTTGGCCGCAGTCTCAGAGACATATGGGCCCTTGATGAGCGAGAAGCCGTTGTTGGAGCCCTCATCGGAGACGGTCGCACCTGGGGTGTAAAGCGACAGGTCAACGTCATAGATGTAGGTCTCGCGTACGAGGTTCGCGTTGGGGTCGCCGCCGTAGCTCTGATTAGGAGCGAGCCCTTGCAAATCAACGGTGACATTCTGTGCAGCAGCGAGCACGCCGGCACGGGTCAAGTCGCCGTTGCTGATGGCGGCGTCAAGAATTTGAGTAGCGACAAGGCCCTCAATCCAAGCGATCACATAGACGTCGTCAAATGGTGCGTCGGGACGATATTCACGCATGGCTGCGATCATGTCTTGCATGCCCTGTGACTCACCGACGTCCCACAGCACCGAGTAGTAGCTGTGGGTGTAGAGCTGATCAGCGATGGGGCCGACTGCGGTGTTGAGCAGCAGCGGGTTCCAGGTCGGGCCATTGCCGGTCCATTGACCGGTGAAGCCGGACTGGTAGGCACCGCCCATGATCTCAGCAGCGGTGGTCGGGTTAGTGGCGAGCCACACCCAGTCAGCACCTGAGCTGGCGATGCCAGTGATGACCGGTGTCTGATCGGCACCGGGCACAACCGCGCCCTCGCCGTCATATACAACGTTGAGGCCAAGGGCTTCGGCGGCGACTTTCACACCGGCGGCACCGTCCTGGCCGTAGTCACCGGGGAAGGTGGCAATGGCGAGGTTGTTGCCATAAGTTTCAGACATGTAGGTGGCACCGTTCATGCCCTCGATGCAGTAGTTGGCCTGCACTTCGAAAACGTTGGCACCAATTTCGGGGTCTGCCCAGCCGGAATACCAGGACAACGGCACCGCCGCCATCTGGTCTTCAACTAGGCGCTGCGCGGTGGACGCAGTGTGAGGCGAACCGGTAGAGGTGGAGAACATGACAACGCTTTCGTCACCATCGCCTGCCATGACCTCGTAGTTCTCAAGGTGGGTTGGGACGTCATATTGGTTGTCCAAAATGACCGGCTCAACAGTCCAGCCTTGAATACCGCCTCGATCATTTAGCCACTCCCAGTAAACCTGATGAGCATCGGTGATCTTGGTTGTCAGCGGGGCGAACGCACCCGACAGATCGGTGTTAACGCCGACACGAATGACCATATTGTCGGCATCCACGCCGATACCGGTCATAAACATGGGCTCGTCCATATCGTCGGACATATCGTCGGACATATCGTCGCCCATGTCATCGTCCATGCTGCTGGAATCATCTGACGAGCCGGCATCACTGCCAGCGTCAGTTGAGTCGTCGTCGTCAGAGCCGCATGAAGCAGCCACCAACATCAGCGCGCAAAGCACCGCTAGGAGCCATCTCAGCTTCCTCATTTATTTTCTCCCTCCATTGGGTTAGAGATTTGGGCGCGCCGGTGCGCGCTCAACTTGTAAAAACTAGTCCGTCTGCCCTGAAACGGCCAAGGCTGCGGCTGTTAAATCAACTACTAGTAGCTGAATGGCCAGCGTTTCCAGTAATTGCGGATGCGTATCCAGATGCCGAAAAGTCCCAGCGGTTCAGCGATCAAAAAGATGACGATCAGGATGCCAAACAGCACGACGTTCCAGTCGAACACGCTTAAGGTCCAGCCGGGGGTCTGGATGTCGGTGTTGATAATGCCGAAATCGCCTTTTTCGGTGAGCACGACTGATGAGATTGCTCCGGTGAGTCCGCCTTCGGCGTGTTCGAGCCAGCGGGTGATTTCTTCAAGGAATTTTGGCATCATGACCACAAAGAAGGTGCCGATGACAGTGCCTGCGGTGGTTCCTGCGCCGCCGATTAACAAGATGGCAATGAACTCAACCGATAAGAACAGGTTGAACTCGATAGCGAGGACTCTCGACGACATGACGACGAACAGTGCGCCGGCTATGCCCGCAAAAAACGACGACACAGCAAAGGCGATGACCTTGTAACGGAACTCGGCGACGCCCATGACTTCGGCGGCAATGTCCCGGTCGCGTATGGCTTGCAACGCTCGACCAGTGCGGCTGCGGATGATGTTCTTAGCCATCAGGGTCAACCCGATTGTCAGCACTAATAGGAAGAGGTAACGCTTTTGGCCATCGCTGACGTCAAACCAGAGCCAACGACCATCTGAGGACAGGTCAACTAGCGGGGTTTCTTCTTTCCAAAGGCGAATGTTGAGGTCGGGGGCTTCTCTGCCTAGCCCTGGGGTTCCGGCAATTTTGCGACCCCAGCTGGTGTTGCCCATATGAATGCCGACAAACACCAAGCCGAGGGTGACGATTGCCAGATACAGCCCTCTCAGCCGCACCGCCACAGGTGAGACGGCTACGCCGACTAGGGCTGCGCAGATGCCTGCGCCGGGCAGCCAAATCCAAATGGGCAGTGAGTGCCCCCAGGTAGTTTGACCGCTGTCAGCGCCGAGGTAAGCAGCCGCGCATGCGCCAACGCCCATAAAAAACGCATGCCCCAGCGAGACTTGTCCACCGACGCCGCTGAGCAGGTTGAGCCCGAGTGCGGCGATCAACAAGACCATTGTCTTGGACATTGGCAACAGCCATTCGTTGTCTCCGAGGAAGCGAACAACAGGGATATGGCTGATGACAGGCAGCTCAAAGGGCAACAAAAACAGGGTTGCAATAAAGAGTGCGAAGAAGGCTTTTTGGGTCCAAGTCGGCAGGAGCTGCGCCTCCTGTCGGTAGTCGGTGAAAAGGTGCGGGCGGCCAAACATCAGATGAACACCTTGGATTGCCCGAGCGCGAACGCCGCTAGTGAGCCGTCTAAATCAAACACTGCTTACACTCGCCGGATTTCTGGGGTGCCGAACAAGCCATATGGCCGTACCAGCAGTCCGATAATCATCACTATGTAGGGCACGATCAGCGGATAGCCCGCACCTAGCCATGACGAGTGCTGCGCTGCGTACTGGCCTGCGAAAATCTCCGCCAAACCAACGATGATGCCTCCGAGTAGTGCGCCGGTCACTGAGTCCAGTCCGCCGAGAATCACCGCCGGCAAGGCACGAAAGGCAATGTTGGCGGTTTCTTGGTCCACCGCGAGGGTCTGATCAATCGGTGGCTGCGTGGCGAAGATTCCCCCAACTGCGGCAAGCACCGATCCTGCACCCCATGCCACCGCGAAGACTCGCCCGACGTTGACGCCTTGAGCCATTGACGCTTCCTGGTCAAACGCAACCGCACGCATGGCGATGCCAAGGCGTGAGCGATAAAAGAAGTACACCGCTATGAAAGCACCCGCAGCGGTGATCATCGCTGCGATGAAGCTCCAGTTGATCAAGGCACCGCCAACAGAGAATCCTCCGGTTCCCCAGGGCACTCCGGTGGAGCGGAACTCGGTCTCCACAGCGTCGTTGTTGAACACCCTCAAGATGATTTCCAAACCCAAGGTGATTACCGCTACTGAAAAAAGCGGCTCGCCAACCATCGGTCGAATCGCTAGTCGCTCGACCACAAGTCCCAAGATGGCTGCAAATACCAAGGCGACTAGCAGGCTCAGTGCCCAGCCAAACCAGCTGGGCCCGCCGACATCGTTCAAAGGGTTCGCAAGGGTTGTGAATGGAATATGGTCGTCGGTGACCATAAAGGTCAAAAACAGCGCGCCAGCAGCAGCGAGTGCGCCTTGTGCGAAGTTGATCGTCTGGGTTGCCTTGAAGATCAGCACGAAACCCAGCGCAATCAGGGCATAGACCGAGCCGAGCCCGAAAGCTTTCATCAGGGTTGCGAAGAACAGCGACGGATCACGCCAGAGCTGCACCAGGCCGAACAGGCCTAGCACACCGAGCATCCCTACTAGGAACGCTTGCGGCGCCCCCGCCATAAGAACTTTTCGCATCTAGTACATGGACTCCACTAGATCACCGAACATGTCTTCCATGGCGCTGCGCTTAAGTTTCTGGGTGGCGGTCAGTTCGCCGTCTTCATGGTCGAGTTCCTTGGGCAGCATTTTGAACTTTTTGATCTGTTCGACACGGGCGAATTTCTTGTTGATCTCGTCGACAACTTTGGAGATCATCTCGATCACTTCGGGCTTTTCCGACAAGTCTCGATATGTCGTGTAGGGGATGCCCTTGCGCACCGCCCAGTCGCCGACGGTGTCTAGCTCGATGCCAATCAGCGCGGTGAGGTACTTGCGCCCGTCACCGATGACCATGGCTTCTTTTATAAAAGGCGACGTCTTTAGGCTGTTTTCAATCTCCGACGGGGAGATGTTTTTGCCGCCTGAGGTGATGATGATGTGCTTGATGCGGTCGACAATTTTTATGTGTGTGCCGTCGACCCATTCGCCAACGTCGCCGGTCTTGAGCCAGCCGTCGTCGGTGAATGTCTCAGCAGTGGCGTCGGGCTTGTTCCAATAGCCGACGAACACCGCCGGGTGCTTGGTTTGCACTTCGCCGGTTTCGGGATCGAGACGCAGTCCGATGTTGGAGTAAGGCTCACCGACGGTGCCGAACTTGAGCCTGCCCGCGAAGTTGCAGGTCGCAACGGCAGCGTTTTCGGTCATTCCGTATAGCTCAAACACGGGCACGCCGATGCCCATGAAGAACTCAAGCACTTCGGGTGCTACCGCGGCGGCACCTGAGCCAGCGTGACGGCAGCGGCGCAGTCCGATGCGTTCTTTCATTGCCCGAAAAACCAGTGGATTGCCGATCCAGTACAGCAGCCGGCTCAAGAAAGTGTGGTTGCCGTTGTTTTTAGTTTTTGTGCGACCAATGTAGGACGCCATCGCCAGGGTGGCTTTGAGGAATACCCGCTTGAACCAGGTGGCGTCGCTGCCCTTGATCATGACAAGGGCATGGAGGCGTTCCCAAATGCGCGGCACCGCGAAGAACAGTGTCGGCTGAACTTCACGCAGGTTCTCGGTAACGGTTTCGATGGATTCGGCGAAGTTCAGCGACGGGCCTGCGCTGACCATCGTCCAGGTTGAAAAGATGCGCTCGGCGACGTGACACAACGGCAAATAGGTGACTATCAGATCATCGCTTGAGGGCGGTTTGCCGTCAGGGAAGCGCGCTACTTCGTCAACAATTTTTTCCATGCAGTAGGCGACGTTGGCGTTGGACAGCATTGCGCCTTTAGGTGGGCCGGTCGTACCGGAGGTGTAGACGAGGGTCATGATGTCGTCGCCAGTCGCAGCGGTCATACGGTCGTCAACAGCGGCGGGGTTTGCGTCACGATGGGCGCGACCCATGTCGAGAAACTCTTCCCAGTGCAGGAGTCGTTCGTCGTAGTAGTCGCCGAAGCCGCGGGGTTCGGTATAAATGATTCGCCGGACGCTTGCTGCGGTTTCAGCGGGGACTTCGAGAATCTTGTCGACTTGTTCTTGGTCTTCGGCGAAATACACCACCGGCATGCAGTCGCCTAGCAGGTATTCGACTTCGGCGGTTGGATTAGTGGGATACAGCCCGACCGTGGTGCCGCGTACCGCTACTGCGGCGATGTCAAGCACGACCCATTCGGGGCGGTCTTCGGAGTGGATCGCTACGCGGTCGCCAACGTCTACGCCGAGTGCTAGCAGTCCATGGGCGGCGACTTCGATGAGCTCCCAGGTGTCAGCCCAGTTGTATTCCTGCCAAATGCCGAAGTCTTTTTCACGCAACGCCACCTGGGTTGGGGCTTTTTGCGACCACTCTTTTGCGAGCGATGCCACGGTGACGCAAGGCTGCGTGTCCGTTGTTTGAGTAGCGGTTGTCTGAAGTGCTTCAGCAGTGCTGTCAATGATCGTTGTCATAGTGCGCTTCCTGTTAGTCCTTGCTTATTAGTCCTCGCCTGCTCACATAGCAGTATTCATGACCACAGCAGTTTGGCTGCTACTAGAGATTAGTTGATGTCAGGCGTTTTCTCCCACTCAGCGAGCTGTGCTAGTCGTTGCGAGGTGGTTGGGTCTTCGAAGGATTCATATGAGGCAAGCTCTGCGCGTCCGACCACATACCAGTGCACCTCATCGGGTCCGTCGGCGAGGCGCAGCGTTCGTTGGTTGGCGTACATGCGCGCTAGCGGCGACCATTGCGACACGCCGGTTGCGCCATGTATTTGTATGGCCTGGTCGATGATTTGACAGACCCGCTCGGGCACCATTGCCTTGACAGCGCTCACCCAGATGCGTGCTTCGGCATTGCCGAGGGTGTCCATGGCTTTGGCGGCTCGCAGCACCATTAGGCGCATTGCCTCGATTTCTGTGCGTGCCCTGGCAATGGTTTCAATGTTGCCACCGAGCTGTGCCAACGGTTTGCCAAAGGCTTCGCGGCTCATGCCGCGCTGAATCATCAGGTCGAGTGCTTTTTCTGCCGCGCCGATTGAGCGCATGCAGTGATGTATTCGCCCCGGTCCGAGGCGTAGTTGTGAAATTTCAAAGCCGCGGCCTTCGCCTAGCAGGATGTTTTCTTTTGGTACTCGCACGTCGTTGAGACGGATGTGCATGTGCCCGTGCGGGGCGTCGTCGGCTCCGAATACATGCATCGGGCCGATGACTTCCACTCCGGGTGTGTCCATTGGCACAAGAATCTGTGACTGACGACGATGCGGTGGCCCGTCGGGGCTGGTCATCACCATGGCGATCATGATTTTGCAGCGCGGGTCGCCGGCACCTGAGATGTAGTACTTCTCTCCGTTGATGACCCATTCGTCGCCGTCTAGAACGGCGCTGGTTGCGATGTTTTTGGCATCGGAGCTCGCCAAGGTTGGTTCGGTCATCGCAAAACATGACCTGATTTCGCCAGCTAGAAGCGGCTTGAGCCATTGTTCTTTTTGTTCGGGGGTGCCGACCCGTTCTAGAACTTCCATGTTGCCGGTGTCGGGTGCGCTGCAGTTCAAACATTCTGAAGCAATCGGATTCTTGCCTAGCTCTGCGGCTATGTAGGCATAGTCAAGATTGCTCAAGCCTTCACCGGTTTGGGAATCGGGCAAGAAGAAGTTCCACAGCCCGGCCTGGCGCGCCTTGGCCTTGAGCCCATCCAATAGCTCCAGTTGCCCTTCCCCATACCCCCACCGCTCCCCCCGCTCCAGACCTAGCTCAAAAAAGTGGCTCGTGACTGGCTCCACCTCATCGGCAACAAAAGAACGAACAGCCTCATAAAGCGGCCGCGCCGCTTCCGACATCGATAAATCAAAAGATCCAAAACCTCCCTCTAGCGCTGTCACCTCAGACCCAGACCTTCACTTTTTGGTGCGCGAGTTGGGCTGGCATGTAGGGGCGAGGTTGGAAAGTTTTTTCTGTGACGTTGAGCGGTGGCGAGTTGGGCTGGCGGGCTTGAATGCGCGCAACCGCGTTTAGCGTGAGCACATTCAAGGCCGATAAAGGCCAACTCGCAGCTCACGAACTAGACACCAGGGTGGCGAGGGCCCAAATGGAGGCGATGATGCCGATGACGGCATAGGCGATGCTGCGTGCTTTGGGCGCGGAGGGTAAGTCGTTGTCACGGTGTTTCCCAGGAGGCTTCACGAGCGCAGCAATATTGCCAACAGCCATAGCAGCCCCTAGAGCCAGCACGAGCCACGCCAAAATATCTGCCCCCCCTAGGAAATCGTTCACATGTCCTCGTCGGGTGCCATGTCGTCATAGGGCGTGTTCGTGCCGGGGATGTTGTCGAACTTGGTGAAGCGGCGCACGAATGCCAGCCTGACTGTTTCCAGCGGGCCGTGTCGGTTTTTGGCAATGATGATTTCCGCTTCGTCTTGTAGTGCCTGAGGGGCGTCATCTTCGTCGGGTGAGTCGGTGCTTGAAATCAACAAGACAACGTCGGCGTCTTGTTCGATGGCACCTGATTCGCGCAGGTCGGCTAGCTGTGGTCGTCGTGAGCGTCGTTGTTCAAGGTTTCGTGACAGTTGCGACAGTGCCACGACCGGACACTTCATTTCACGTGCCAGCACCTTGAGACTGCGCGATATCTCCGCCACTTCGACTTGACGATTGTCGGCGCTGCGTCGCCCTGTCATTAATTGTAAATAGTCGATGACGATGAGGCCTAGCGCGCCTACGTCTTTGTCGCTAGCGAGTCGGCGTGCCCGGCCACGGATTTCGGTGACGGTGAGGTTGGGGTTGTCGTCGATCCAAAGCGGCGCGCTTTCCATTTTGCCAACAGCGGCGGTGAGCGAACCCCATTCAGATTCGGTGACCTGTCCGGAGCGCAGCCGTTGTAGCTCGACTTTGGCTTCGGAGCTAAGCAGTCGCTGGGCGATCTCGAAGTGGCTCATTTCCAGGGAGAACAACAGCACCGGTTTCTGGTCGACGAATGCAGCGTGGTGCACCATGCCAAGAGCGAACGATGACTTGCCCATGCCGGGGCGAGCGCCGACTATGTAAAGGCTGCTTTCTTGGAGGCCGTGTAGGTGCTGGTCTAGGTCGGTGTAGCCCGAGGACACGCCGGTTATCGGGGTCTCGGCGGCATACATGGCCTCGATGCGGGTGAATGCGTCGTGGAGCACTTCGTTGATGGGTTTGGTGAAGTTGCCGAGTCGATCCTGCGATATTTGGTAGACAAGGTTTTCGGCCCAGTCGACGGTTTCGGTGACGTCTTCGGGATTTTCGTATGCCCGCTCTGCGATGACATCAGCGGTTTCGATCAGAGTTCGCAATATGTAGGTGCCGCGCACGATTTGCGCATAGGACGCTGCGTTTGACGCTGCTGGGGTGCGCACCTGTAATGCGTGGAGTCCGTCGAGTCCGCCGAGGGCTTCGAGGGTTTCGCTGCCGTCTAGAGCGGCGCTGATCGTGATGGCGTCGACCGGTTCGCCGTTGACATAGCGACTATGCATGGCACGGAACAACTCGGCGTGTGCTGGTCGGTGGAAGTGATCGGCGTCGACGATGTCGAACGCCACCGCGAGTGCTTCTCGGGTGAGCAGCATCGCTCCGAGCAGCGACTCTTCGGCTAGAAGGTTTTGTGGCGGAACGCGGACGCCTTTGCCGGCTGCTTTTTTGGGTCCGGTACCTAGTCGAGTGAACTCGTTGGTACCTGTCCTTGTTGTTTTTGTTGTTTCTGTTTGAAGCGATCCTGTTGCCATCGGGCGTGAGATTAGCAAGGCACCTTCAGTGCTGCCAAATCGGACAGACTATGGTTCTAGCTCAGCCCATTTCATGTGAATATGTCTGTGGGCATTCTGTGGACTGCCTGTGGAAAATTGGTGGTCTGTGTCTAGTCGCTGCGCGCAAAACGGCGCGATCAACTATTCGGCTGTGACTGAAATTGTGGCGGGGACGTTTACTTCTTCGTGGAGTTGGAAGTTGACCGTGTAGATGCCGAGCTCGCGGATCGGGTTCTTGATGATGACTGACTTGGGGTCAACGGTGACGCCGAGTTGTTCGGCGATTGCGTCAACAATAAGTGCCGGTGTCACCGACCCATAGAGGTTGCCGGTGTCGGTTGCTTTAGCGATGACGTTGATCTCGGTTGGGGCGAGCCGCTGCGCGATGGCTTCGGCTTCAAGCTGGCTTTCGGCTCGTGCTTTCATTGCGGCACGCTGCATGGCTTCGGCTTGGCGTTGCGCACCCCGCGAGGCACGCAGCGCCAGACCGCGCGGCATTAAATAGTTGCGGGCGTAACCCGCTGCCACGTCGCAGATGTCGCCTTTTCTGCCGATGCCCTCGACGTCGGTGCGAAGCAAGACCTTCATCAGGACTCAACCTTGTCATCATCCGCGCTCGTGCCGTTGTCGTCATCGACATCATTCGCGGCGTCGTCAGAGTCATCATCAGTATTGTCGTCATCCATAATGGCATCATCGATGCCGTCGTCGTCAGCACCGATGCTCGTGGCGTCGTCGCCATCAAAGACATCTGCCATTGCTTCCAAGTCAGCGTCCATCGGCTCGTCGCCGGCATCGTCAACGTCAGCGTCAACATCACCGG
>JAAXHB010000472.1 GCA_012271125.1 Actinomycetota bacterium
GCGGACGCGACATGCTCATCAACCCGAACACAGGCATCTCAGCCGACGAGCAGTCGGAAATCGAGAAGGCGCGGCTCGAGCGGTTTCGCGACTCGCTGTCCTCGCCGCTACAGACACAGGACGCGTTCATGCAGACGCGGGCGATTCACGAAGCCTGGCAGAAGCGCAAAGAACGCGATCTCACAGCACTGGAGAAGCAGGCTGGCGAGCTTGCCCGCATCCACGCGGAACTGGCGGTCGGCACATTCATCCCAGCGACACTGGACACCGCCATAGCGAGCGCCGGCTCGGACAGCATCTTCACGGCAACAGTCAGTTCACCGGTCTTCGCCACTGTGGATTCAGCGCGACTCGCGATTCCAGCTGGGTCCAAACTGCTTGGCAGGATTCAGGGCGTGTCAGAGAGCCACAGGCTGGTCGGTCGGTGGGAAGGCGTCAGACATCCACAGAGTGCCGAATTCATGCCACTGGAAGCGACGCTGTCCGACCGGCTCGGAGCGATGGGTCTCACGGGTCAAGTTAAACGCCGTCCGCACCCAGTCGTCCAATTCGGCAAAGACTTAGGCGGGGCTTTGCTGGTCGCCGGGACTGCACTAAAAGCCGCGCCAACCGAAGTCATGATTCAGCAGCTTGTGGGTCACGACGCCAACGGCGATCCCATTTTTCAACCGACCCCCGTGTCACTGCCACCAACGACTTCACAGCAGGCGATGGGGATTCTGTCGCAGAAAGTCGCGGATATGGTCGGCAAGGATTCCGGTGAGACAGCCAGTCTCATCGTTTTAGTGCATGCTGGCAGTCGGGTGGTGGCGCAGCTCACCGCGCCGTACCCCGTCATGCCTGCGACTTCAGCCAAGCCGACCGACAACCAGACGCCCCTGTCCGACGGACTGGCGCCCGAGATGCTGGAGACACTCCAGCGGATGGAGCAACTCCGCTCCCAGCTAAGCGCGCAGACCGAATAGCCGACGCGACTGACAGATACCGATAGTGTGGCTTGTCATATCAATCATAATGTTTAAAATTGTCACTAATACTACAATAATGAAGACATGAAATACCATACTAAATGGGTTACTCCGTGAGAGACTCTGCGAGAGGATGTAACTTGACAGCGAGAACAAGACGAATGACATTGACTGACCTGGAATTTGTCCTGCACGAGAAGCTTATGACGGTCGTGAAGGATGTGCTTGGCACTCACACGCCTGCCCAGCTCAGCGCACTCTGGCAGGAGCTCCTGGCT
>JAAXHB010000473.1 GCA_012271125.1 Actinomycetota bacterium
CTCCCGAGGAGCGGGATTCGTCCAAGACCAGGGACACGCTTCTCAATGCGTCGTGATTCTTCACGGATCAAGCCGCCAAGCACGATGGTCTGTTCGTTTTCTGCGACGACCACAGTTTCTATTTCGCGCTTGTTTGTAACGATGTCTGCTAAGCCGTTGTCGCCGATCCCAATGTCAAGGTTTGCGATCTGTTCAACCGACTGCCGTATCGCAAGTCGAACGGATTTGTCTTCATGAATTGAGGGTGTGACTTCCAGAGTCGTTCCAATATCCTGGCGATTGGTTGGATTGAGTCCGGTCAACGTGGTCTCACCTGGGAACACCAGATTCCCAGACCTAAACGGAACGGTTTGTCCGTCCTGAAACTTGGACTGCTGGTTGTTCAACACCATCACGCTAGGTGTTTGAAGGAGATTGACATACGTCGTTTGCGCGAGAGCGTTGACAATCGCGCCGAAGGAAATGCCATCCGGATCGATCTGTGCGATCGCGAGAGTTGGCGAGCCTAGCGAGCCGATGACGTCGGTAGCTCCTGGCAAGGCGTCAGCGGATGCTGAAGTGAACTGCTGCAATAACCCAGTTAGCACACCGTTCAGCGATGTCGTGATCGCGGGAATGGCGTCGCCTGATTCACCACCATCATCTCCCACGGCGAGCTCCACGCCGAGGTTAGCCATCTCATCGAGTGAGATCTCAACGATCGCAGCTTCGATCAATACTTGAGCTCGCCGCTGATCCAGGTCGCGTATCAACTTGGCAACCTCCTGCATGTCTGAAGGTTTGCCTCGCACGACAACGGCGTTCATGGATGAATCAGGCACAATCGTGAGCTCGTTTTGCGATTCCGCCGAGCTGTCTAACGCTCCTCGTGTTGCTTGCACGTTCAGTATCTTGGTTACGATCTCAGCCACTTCGCCGGCGATTGCTTGGCCGAGCTTGAAGACGCGGATACCCGTCTCATCAGAACCGGGAAAGTCTACCAATGCAATCGCTTCGCGAGCCTGTTTGAGGGTTCGATCACTGCCACGCAGGAGAAGAGAGTTATTGTTTTCGTTACGGATGATTTGCAGCGTAGCGCCTTCTTCAGAGAAAAGTTCTTCGAGCATCTCCGCGATGTCGCTTGCCCAGACATGCTCGAGGCTAACCAACTCCATGCGATGCTCGGCCGCTTCCTTAAGTTGGTCGATAACACGATTAAGACCGTCGACGTTCCCTTTGCGGGCGGACATGAGCACTGCATTACTCTCGGCTATCGCCGACATC
>JAAXHB010000474.1 GCA_012271125.1 Actinomycetota bacterium
CCTGTGGGACGGACTGCTTCATTGACGTCAATACCGTCTTTATCGGTGAAGTCAAACTAGGGGACAATGTTCGGGTTGGTTCGAATTGCGTCATAGAAGCCTGCACCATAGGTGCGAACACGACGATCAAACCGAACACGGTGATTGAAAGTGCGTCAATCGGCGAGCGTTGCAGCATTGGACCGTTCGCTCGACTTCGCCCCGATTCCATACTTGCGGATGATGTTCGCATCGGCAACTTTGTTGAAACGAAGAATGCCAAACTTGCCAATGGGGTCAAGGCTGGACACCACGCTTACTTAGGTGACGTAACCATTGGGGAAGAGACCAATATCGGTGCGGGTGTGATCACGTGCAATTTTGACGGGCTCGACAAGCATGCGACCGTCATTGGTAGAGAGTCCTTTATCGGCACCAACTCGGCCCTTGTCGCACCAATCAACGTCGGCGACTATGCATTTATCGGCGCTGGTTCAACCGTAACAAGAGACGTCGCCGACGCAACGACTGTAGTCGTTCGTGGAAGACAAGTAGTCATCCCCAAACGACGGATTAGGAACAGGAAACCTAAGTAGCCATATGTGCGGAATCATTGGCGCTGCTACGCAACGAGATGTCACGCCCATATTGATGGAAGGTTTGCAGAGGCTTGAATATCGTGGCTACGACTCGGCCGGCATCGCGGTGCAATCTTGGCAGAACAATGACATCAATCGAGTGCGGCGGCTTGGGAAGGTTGGTGATCTGGGCTCGGCCCTCGATGAGGCTGAGATGCGCGGAAACACCGGCATTGCCCACACAAGATGGGCTACGCACGGCGAACCAAGCGAACGGAATGCACACCCACACATGTCCCAAGATCAAGTGTGCTTGGTGCATAACGGCATCATCGAAAACCATGAATCGATCCGAGCGGAACTGATCGAACTAGGGTATGAGCTGGTGTCCGAAACCGATTCGGAAACCATCGTCCACCTCGTTCATCACCATTTGAGTACCGGCTGTGATCTCATTCAGGCAGTCGCAGCTACC
>JAAXHB010000475.1 GCA_012271125.1 Actinomycetota bacterium
GTACGGTGTCGATGAACCCCACCATAACCGGCGTGCCGTCGATGGTGACGCGCACACCGTTGTCCGGCACGCACAGCTTGAACGTTTCTTTGGTGAACGGCACCTCGAAAGAGAACGTGTCCTCAAGCTCGAGCATGTCGCTGTCCACCTCGTAGCGAAGCAGCTGGCGAAGCTCGCGCCACTGCAGCGGAAGGGCGGCACTGCGGTTCGCAAACGTGCGCCCGTCGCGCCGCTCAGCAATGCTTACTACGACTTCACTTCGCGACACCGCGCAACCCCTTCTTCGTGTTCAACTCCGGCGTGTGGTAGCGAACCACCGTGCCTGCAGGGATGTAGCTCGGGTCCCGGATGTCGTTCAGGTCGAGGACCTCTCGATAGCGGTTGTCGATTTCCGCGGCTCCGTACACGCGCGCGAGCAGTGTGCGTAACGGCTGTCCGTCGATGAGCGTTACCTGCAGCACGCGAGCCTTGGTGCTCTTGAACGCCTGGGACGCCTTGACCAACTCGTTGTGGAGCCGGATGTACTGGCGGTACGTCTCATACCGGGAGATGGTCGAAGCCAGCTCGAAGTTCTCCATGTCGTCGTTGATACGCGACGATAGCCGAGCCATCTCCTGGTTGACCTGACGAACGCTGGTGTCCGGGTTTTGCCAGCCGTCGACGTCAGCCAGGGCGTCGTCGGGGACGGTGCTCGTGAGCCCATCCGCTGCGAGCTGCGTCTTTAGCTCGTCGACGGTCTCGGCTACGGTATTGCGCGTGCTGAAGCTGTTCAGGTTCGCTTCGTTCGACAGCGTCTGCGGCACGATGCTGTCTTCAACAAACGTGCATTCCACAATGATGGTGTCGCGCTCTGTCGCCGACACGTTCCATGACAGGTCGCGCACCTTGGCCGGGTAGCTACCCGTGAGCGGATGCACGAACTCGGCATTGTCCGGGTTGCGCGCAAACTCCATGAACAGCTCAAAGCGATCGATGTGGTTGCCCGCATTGAGACCAACCAGGCCCTCTTCGATTTCGAGAGACGCGGCGCGCTCGAAGAAGATGATGCGGCACTGTGTCGTGCGCACCTTCTCCCCCAGGTCCTGGACCAGTCCGCCGTCTTTGTTAACGAACTCGTGCACCGCGAGTGATCGACTCACAT
>JAAXHB010000476.1 GCA_012271125.1 Actinomycetota bacterium
GCCATGTCAGGGGACGTCATGCGGTCAAGCCGCTATCGCCATAGAGCGGCTTGAAACTCGCAGCGTTGACCACATTTTCTCTCTCATGGGAGCCATTCCCTATACCACTGTGGTTAGTGCAGCCGACGCCGTTGGATACGAGCCACAGTGGTTGTCCAGCGACTTCGAGAATCAGGCCTTCACCTCTACGGCTCCCTTCATGCGCGGTGTTTCGCGCAATTACGACGGCGCTTACGGAGTTTCTGCTGCACCCGACGCTGCTGCACCCGACGACTATCGCAGCGACTGCTATTCGCGTTTCACGCAAGCCTCTGGCGTTGTCTATGAGCCCATGACTGACGCGTGGAACGCCGTGGGAAGCATGTGTTACATCGTTGACAACATCGTCGCTGCTGCCAACGCGGCCGAGACTGCCGGTGGATTATCTCAGAGTTCCTTCATTACCGAGCTAGAAAAGCGTCCGTTTGAGTTGGGTGACGCTCGTGGCAGTTGGGGGCCGGGCAAACACGACGCCACCGACACCTATGTGTTGAAGCAGTGGGCGGCAGACTGCCTGTGCTGGAATGAAATTGAGGGAACCAGGGGAATCAACACCCCCTAATTTGCGGCAACCCCCCGCAAATATGACTGAACAATCTTCCAAAACCGAGGCGTCTCCAGCATCACTGGTAACCGAGCTGCTTGAGGAGGAAGCGGCTCGCCAAAAGGCTGCTGCCGAACGTGAGGCAGTGGTATTACCCGATGACCTGTTGCCGGGCGTTGGCGCCGAGCCAATGTCACTTAGCGAAGGGCTGAAGGACGGTGGCTCATCGCTACTGGCCGTAATCGGCCTGCTGGGAATGATCGAAGCCATTGAGGTCAGTGCTTTTGCTGTCATCGCACCCGACATTCAAGAGACGCTGGATGTTTCAGACACCACAATTGGCGCAATTGGCGGCGCTTTCGGTGTGCTGTTTTTGCTTGGGTCGGTGCCGCTCAGTTCGCTGGCAGATCGTGTCCCACGCAAGGTTATTGCCGGTGCGGCGGTGACATTCTGGTCGATGATCATCACGGTCACCAGC
>JAAXHB010000477.1 GCA_012271125.1 Actinomycetota bacterium
AGACGCTTGGCTTGGTCCGCGGTAACACGGTGCGTGCGCGCCATGTGGGTCATGACATCGTTGCTGGTCTACGCAACCTAGTTGGCGGTGAAATCCATGAGTACGCGAAACTCGTCGCAGAGAGTCGTGAGCAGAGCCTAGATCGTATGACTGATCTGGCGAAGTCAATGGGGGCGAATGCAGTCGTTGCCGTCCGTTTTGGAACCTCGGTTATGGCGTCGTCAGCTGCCGAGCTTCTCGTGTACGGCACCGCAGTAGTCATCGAGGACGACGATTAAGGTCTTGAGTTGCGAAACTGACTGAATTAGGAAGTAAGCAGTAGCGAGCACTCCGGTTTTACCCCATCGTTTGACCTCTTGTCTGGTGACCCTAACCACGACGTCAGCAAAGTCTTGAACGTTTAAACCGTAGATTGTCGCCTCTCATGCAAACGCAGGTATCTTCAACGGTTGCTTCGATTTCGATTTTCGACCAGCTCACAGACAGCTTGATCCTATCCACTGCTTTCATATCTGACAGCTGGTCAATTGCTCTCAACTCTCTTTCAAAAACCTGACTTGATAATTTAGAGAACGCTCTATCCACACCTATTTCGGCGTTTTGAATTAGTAAGTCCTCTCTATATATGCGAGAACTTATCCTCTCATCTAGCGTCTATCAAAGCGATTTCTCCGAACCTTTCGCAGCTCTGGACTTAGGCTCAAACAGTTTCCACCTCGTCATCGCACGAGATTTCGGCAGTGAGCCTCAAATCATTGACCGGCATAAAGAGATGGTTCGACTAGGCGAAGGATTGGAGCAGGTTGGCGTGCTTAGCGAAGCCGCCAAGGATCGCGCTCTCGACTGTCTTGGTCGTATTAGCCAACGGCTCCGTCCTCTTCCCCCGCATAACGTCCAAATCGTTGGCACTGCGGCGTTTCGCCAAGCTACAAACAGTGCTGAGTTTCTCGATCAGGCCCAACGTATTCTTGGACACAAGATAGAAGTCATCAGCGGTCTCGAAGAGGCAAGACTGATCTACTCAGCAGTGTGCCATACGCTGGAGGAACGGGATCGTCGTCGATTGGTTATGGACGTTGGCGGTGCCAGCACCGAGTTCATCGTTGGCCATAACAAAGAACCAAACCTCGTCGAAAGTCTGCAGATAGGCTGTATATCAATGACCGAGCG
>JAAXHB010000478.1:0-743 GCA_012271125.1 Actinomycetota bacterium
GTGAGGACTACGCCCGTGTTGAAGGGGTCACAACCCCAGCAACTCCTTCTTCTTGGCGTCAAACTCCTCCTGCGTCACGAGCCCCATCTGCATCAGCTCGCCGAGTTTCTTGATCTCGTCGAGGGGCGAGACGGCAGGTGCGACTGGCGCGGGAGCCGGCGCTGGAGCGGCGGCGACGGCTTGGGGGCGGTTGACTTCGGCGCGCTTTTGTTCGAGGAGCTTGCGGAACTTGGCGAAGGCGCCCTTCTGATCGGCGTTGAACCCGATGGCGTCTTCCACCGTAGAGAATCGCTTGTTCTTGAAGGGTTTGGCACCGGGGTAGCCGAAGTGGATGACACCGGCTCCAAGACCGGGATTCCGCCAATGGACCGTGGTTATGTCGCCCAGCGGGATCTCTTGGTCCGCCAGCTTGCCGAGTTGCAGCGCGTTGGCGACTCCGCGACGGGTTATGTGCACACGGTCGTGGTAGAGATGGACTTGCCCGTCGATCCCGCTGACAGAAAAAATGGGGTCCGATGAGCCGCCAGTTTGGGCGCTCATAGATTCGGAAAGGTTACCTTCCGCGACCTTTCTCAGCTCGGACGCGAGCACCGTGTACGTGTCGCCGATGGCGTCATACGTCACCGAATCGGTGTTGCGAGACAGTGTCAGATTACCATCTAAACCGCCGGTGAAGTTCACGTAGGTGATTGTCGATAGATCGGTGACCACATCGGCATACGTTTCGCCGCCTTTCTCGCGCA
>JAAXHB010000478.1:777-1526 GCA_012271125.1 Actinomycetota bacterium
GCACAAGAACGCCATTGCTGAAGCCTTTGGATCCCGGACAAATGTACCGGCGGTTGCCAGCGGCGACGCCTGTGTCGATGCCCTTATAGAACCGGTAGGCCGCCGCGTTGCCGATTCTCAAACCGATTGGTCCCGAGTTTCCCGACCCACTTGGCGCCGGCGCCGACGTAGCCGCCCGTTCCTCTGACATATGAGCAGCGATGGACTTCATCTTGTCGACGAATTCGCGAACGGCGGTTTCGTCTTCGTCGATTCGATGCTTCTCATCGATGCCCGCGTGGCTAAACTTGAGATCAAATTCGCCTTTACGCCAGCTCACGTCAACATCTTCAACGTAGCCGAGGTTATACGTCGTTTCAATTCCGGCATCGAACCCAAAATACAACTTCACCAATTCAGACTGAGTGAGCGCAAAGCTCGGAGATCGGCTCGGGACGACCTGCAGAATCGGAGCACCTACGGCTTGCTCCAGATCCGCGACCTGTTCAGCCAATCGCTCCGACTCGTTGGCGTCGGCGATGGTTCGTATTTCCGCGGCAAATATTTCGGACAGCTTTTCATACGTCCGTTCCTTCGACCCGTCGTGGAGCCGAACGGTGTCGGGTTCGGCTCCACCGACCTTGACGTTTGTAATCGATGAACGAGCGGCCTCGCGATCGATTCGTGTGTCACCTTTCTTCAAGCGCAGGAAATACAGGTGGGTGTCCGTCAAAACTAAAGCGCCATGGTTTCGCCCGCTGGTGGTGAGT
>JAAXHB010000479.1 GCA_012271125.1 Actinomycetota bacterium
GTAGGGGGTAGATAGCCACAAGAGGCACAAAAAGCACAGATTGCTGGGGAGGGAGAAGGGGGTGTGAATTCCTGCGTCCGTATCGGTTAGAACTCCCAATTCCTACTTCATCCTTTCTCCTTCTTCCTTCCTCTGCTAGGGAACTCTTCCTCGCTTTTCAACTCTTCAACGACGTGAATTCCGGCATGTAGCGGCTGGATAGCCACAAGAGGCACAGAAAGAACAGAGTGCCGTTTTTGCACCTAGACTACAAGCGGCATCCCAACTCTGGATTCGGTTCCTGGTGTGTGGAACAACGCGGCAAACGCGCTATGTGAAAGCACTTGACGGCCGGCCGCCTCGACGACATTTGAGCCGACTGTTTTGCAAGATGAGAGCGTTGGTTGAGTGCGCCCCGCATACTGACCCAGACCATCGACCGTCCCGTGTGCTCGACCCGGTAGGCCAGCGGCGCGGGCAAGCCATGTACTACGGCGACGAGGAAATTGACCCGTATCGCGGACAGTCCTACGGGCTAGGTTTCACGACGATCGTCGCCGATTTGGATGGGGCAGAGTGTGCGTTTGAAAAGACATCGGACGGGCGACACCCTGGCGAATTGGGCCAATTGGTCAAAGCACTCAACCACGAGATCGAAAGCCTATGCCAGCGCGGCGGGCGAGTTGGCGTGTCGTATAGAGGAAATTTTGCGGCGGGGTGGTTGAGCCGGGTGAGCCTAGGTATTCGCGCTTTTTTGCTCGTTGCTCAGGGACGAGCGGTGCGCCAAAGTAGCTGACGATTGTATCGGCACCAAATCTATATGCGACAAAATCCGATGACTTGACGCTGATAGTCGTCGAGTTGTCAGCGGCCCTAGCGAGCTAGATGCGACAAACGATTAGGTGCTAGGCGTTGTAAGCCGTTGATGCCGTCGTGCCGCCGCGCCCGGTCCAATTGGTGTGAAAGAACACGCCGCGCGGCTGGTCGATGCGCTCGTAGGTGTGGGCGCCAAAGTAATCGCGCTGGGCTTGGAGCAGGTTGGCTGGCAGGCGGGCGGAGCGGTAGCCGTCGTAGTACGCCAGGGCCGACATGAAAGCCGGAGCCGCCAGACCCGCCCGGGCGGCCAGGCTGACCACCTCGCGCCAATGG
>JAAXHB010000480.1 GCA_012271125.1 Actinomycetota bacterium
GCATCGGTTCCTATGGTGGCCCTTCCACGCGCTTGGCTTCCCGATTAGCTGTGTCTTCGGCTCCATGTGGTTTAGCGTGTTTGTCGCTTGGCTCCTCAAGAGCACGGTGCTCAAGTACGGCGGGCTGACCCTGCTGAACCGCCTCAAGCCCTTCTTCTTGGGGCTGATCCTGGGCGAGGCCGTCGTAGCCGGAACTTGGGTGCTCATCGACTATGCGACCGGCATGCAAAACAATTACCTGGGCGGGATCGTGTTCCAGTGAGCGGGTCGCATCCGTCCTTAAAGGACAACGTCCCGAATTGTTCTGGAAAATCGAGCTACGATGAGCTATGGCTCAAGGCCCAAGGATTCAGTTCTGCGTCGGAGTCCAAGGATGCACCTTTTCACCGCCGGATGACGCATCTGGGAAGCGTAGCGCTCAGCTACCTGAAAGCGAGGACTAAAATGACGATCCGTCGATATACACTGCTATGGATGCTACTCGTGGTCTGTACCGACGAGGTGTATGCCTCATCAATTTACGAGTGGGGTCTCTTTACCCAGCCTGACAGCACGACGTTTGTCGGCCTTATGCTCGGCGACTCAATCTCGCACACGTGGACCACGGCCGATGGCTACGTCTTCGTGTATGAGTTGGACGATGGGTACCATTACTACGCCGAACTGAGTAGTCGCGGTTGGTATCAGACTTCGGCGGCCAAAGTCGGTATCGACGATCCAGTGGCCCACGGCATCCCCAAACACCTCGAGCGCAGTACCGCCCGGCAGGCCGAACTGATGGCGATGCGCTTCGAGCACGGGTCTTTCCACCTCCCCGCCGAGGAGAGATTCCCCGGGCAAGTGCTGTGGATGCTGATCGTGGTCCGTACCGACGAGGCCCATGCCATAGCCATCAACGAGTGGGCTCTCTTTCCCCAGCCTGACGGCACGACGTTTGTCGGCCACATATTCGGGGACGAGCTCGCGACCACCTGGAAAACCGTCGATGGCTACGTCTTCGCGTATAACCCGGACGATACGTACTATTACTACGCCGAACTCGATAGGCGCGGCGAGTATCAGGCTTCGGCGG
>JAAXHB010000074.1 GCA_012271125.1 Actinomycetota bacterium
CATGAACAATCGCCATCGTCTTGGCACCCAGCCGATGCCACAACAACGCATTCGACACCTTCGTCGGACGTATCGAGTCATAAATTTTTGCCAAGAACCGGTAATCATCCTCATACTCACCCAATCGCAAATCTGGATGCAAAAACTCAAACAACCCCTGACAGCGCATGAACTCCTGAGCAAACTCAGCCCGCAGCTCATCACCATCAAGGATTTGTTGAGCAGCAAACACCTGATCCCTCGCCACAGCCGAACGATCAATGCTGATAAAACGCTTCATTGCCTCCAGTAACGCCTCTATGAACTCTCCAAGCAGCCGCTCAATGTCACCTAGCTCATCTAACTTCTGACCATCGACTTCTGGACGCTTGATCGAAATCGTCTGAATTAGCTGCTTGCCCATTCCCACATAATCGACGACGAGCCCATGCAGCTTCTCTTGTTGGGTATTGGGATTAGTCCAACGACGATTCGTGCGACACACCGCCTGAAACAACGTATGCGCCCGCAAAACTTTGTCCAAATACATAACACCCTCAATGGGCGCATCAAAGCCCGTCAACAACTTCGCTGTAACAATCAAAAACTTGAGCGGATCATCCACATCTCGGAAACGATCCTTGATTAGTGCTTCCTCAGCCCGATCACGATCCCACTGCGACCATTCAGTTGGATCGCCCTTGTCGGTAGTCATCACCACAGTTGCCTCTTCCTTGTCAGGATCAAGCAAGCGGGTTATCTCCTCGTAATACGCGGCACAAGCGGCACGATTGTCAACCACCACCTGCGCCTTTAACCCAAGTGGCGCAATGCGATTGCGGTAGTGATCCACAATGTCGGCACACACAGCCTTAAGCCGATCCTCATCAAGCACCACAACGGAGTGATTAGCCGTTTGTCTAGTCAAATACTCTCGCTCTTCTTCGCTTAGCCCCTCAGCTTTAGCCAAAGCATCAAAATCTTCTTGTAACTGCTTTGAGTCCAAGTGAAAATCAACAAGTCGGGTCTCCACATGAACCGGCAACGTGGCACCGTCATGAATTGACCGCTCCACTGAGTAATGGTTGAGCACACCGCCAGGATCATCGGGATCACCAAAGGATTCCCAAGTGTTGCGATCGTCGGTTGATACAGGAGTGCCGGTCAGGCCGATGAACTTCGCCGCCGGCAGCGCGGCTCGCATGTCCAACCCCAACGATCCTTCCTGGGTGCGATGCGCTTCATCAACCATCACCACAATGTTTGACCGCTCGTTAAGGAACCCAGCCTTGTGAAACCGAAAGATCGTGGTGATGATGACGCCTCGAGCATCGTGAAGCAGCAGCTGTTGTAGTTGCTCTTTGGTTTCGGCGACTTGCACTGCTTCAATGCCGACTGAGCGAAACTCGCTTTCGGTTTGTTCGATCAGGTCTAAACGGTCTAAGACGATGACGATGGTGGGTGCGTCCAAATCCAACTCGTGACGCAGCTTCGCCGCCGCAAACGCCATCGCCAAGGTCTTTCCCGACCCTTGATGATGCCAAATCAACCCTTGACGCTTGTTCTGGTCTAGGCACCGGTCGACGATGGCTTCCACTGCTTCAACTTGTGGATACCTCGGAATGATTTTCTGAGCGACGGCTCCTTGCGACGTTCTGCGCTGCGAATACAGCGTGTAGTGCCGCAAAATTGCCAACACCATTTCCGGCTTCAGCAGCAACTCCACCGACCTCATTACAGAGGGCAATCCCGGAGCCATCAACTTGTCAGTGGTCTTCCACCAGTTCTGCCAATGCTCCGGCGGTTGGTTGATCGCTCCAAATCGAAAGTCCCGTCCGTCAGTCGCGAATGACAACACGTTTGGCACGAAAAACGCCGGCGTCTTTCGTTCGTATCCGTTGTGAATGTCCAGGGCAGCATCCAGCCATGAGGTATTAACGCCCGGAGCTTTGGTCTCGCCAATAACGACTGGAATGCCGTTGATCCATAGCACGATGTCGTAGCGCCGTGTCTCACGCCCTGCCTGAAACGTGACTTCAGTTGACACGTGAAACTCATTCGCAGACGGGTCGTCAAAGTCGATGAGCTTTATTGCCTCAAATCGGTTGGTTCCTACAAATTGATGATTGGTGCGCCCCTGCAGCCATCGCATGAACTGCTCATTTGACCCAACCAAGCCTTCGTTATGAACCGAAGCAATAACCGCCTTAAGCGGTTTCAATATTTCATCTGCCCTCGACTGTCCTCCGCCTTCAGCACGCGCCACCCCACCAGTAGAACGAGTAACCCCACCTGCTAAAGACCCGCTAATCGAAGGATTCAGCTTGTGTAATGCCAAGGTCAGGTCAGTGGTATTTAGAACTTCGTCAACCTGCCGGCTTGCGCTTGAGTCACCAGATACCCGACTCCACCCCAGCGTCTCTAACCGTTCAACGATCCCGTCCTGCACCTCTCTCTCCGGCACCGCGCTCATCGCAACGACCTTGAACGACGACCACACATCGTGCACGCAACCTCACCCCAACCTCGTTTGCTGATCACTTTGCTCTCAGCGATTGTTCCGTTCATTGGTTGCCTAAGCAGCTTTGAGAAACTTGTCATACGACGCAGGGATCTTCCGCCCCCCATTCAACAACTCCCCCAACACCCCCACCCTTAGCGTTCCTGCGTTTGATTTGCCACTCGCGAGGTTGCTAACAAAGTCATCAAAGGACTCGACTAGTGCCACAACTTGTCTTTGCTCAGCTAGTGGTGGAAGCAGGATTTTCTGTCGTTGCAGTGCTTTGCGGTCGATGTAGGGCTGTGCGGTTCCCTTGGTGACAGCAGCCAAGTTCAACTTATTTTCCAACCACAAGAAAAGAAAATGGGAATCACAGCTCCTGTTGGCTCTTATGGCAAAGGCGTTGTTGTTTACCCAGCAAGCGTCTGGTGAATATCTAACGGCACCTGCATAACCAATTGCAGCCATGACGGTCACAGGGCCGTCATATAGCGATTCAGTGTGAGAGCCCATAATGGAATTGGAGCCGTATACGAAGAAGGGGCCTCCATCTTCGTAGAGGTTTTTCGGGATGTATTGTCCGGGTAAGAAGCTGCATACTTGATCAATTGTTAGTTCGCGGTATTCCGT
>JAAXHB010000075.1 GCA_012271125.1 Actinomycetota bacterium
GTCTAGAACGACTGATTCCATAGTGTCTGGTTCGACACCGAAGACGGCGTCGCCGATGATTGCGCGGATGCGTTGTTCGTGGTGATCGAGGACAGTACCGGCGTCCTTGCTTTTTGTCGAAAGGCGGAGGCGTAAGCCGTTCCAGCCACTGGCAAGGAATGCGATGGAGACGTCGGGATCTGAGCTATCTAGAGCGGTGATTTCGTCGGCGAGGGCTTCGGCGAGACCTGATTCGGAGTAGCCCCAGGTCAACAGTGTGCGGCTTGTGATTGTTGGCGGGAAGCCGGCACGTTCACGTAGGTCACCGATGACGGTGTTGGCAATCATGATCTTCATCTCGTATGGAACGCCGGGGACGGCGTAGATGACCTTGTTGGCAGCGTTGGCTCTGTCGTTGTTGGTGTCGTCATTATTGGTGTCGCCGTCGTTGTCGTTAATAGGGCAGATGAGGCCGGGGGCGGTGCCGGGGAGGTCATCCATTACCGATGCGCCTTGAGGTACTTGGGCTTGGAGCAGGTTTATTTCGGGCATTGCACGATTGGCGGCGGCGAATTTTTGGCGGATGCGGTTGGCGACGGCTTCGTCGTGTTGGAGCTCGACGCCCATGACCGCGGCGATGGCGGGGCGGGTGATGTCGTCATGGGTGGGGCCGAGGCCTCCGCAGACGATGATGGCGTCGCTGCGGGCTAGGGCTGCTTGGAGGGCGGCGACGATGCGGTCATGGTTGTCGCCGACTTTGGTTTGGTGGTGACTGTCGATTCCTGCTTCGGCGAGGCGCTGGGAGATCCAGGAGGAGTTGGTGTCGACGATTTGGCCGAGCAGCAGTTCGGTGCCGACAGCGACTATTTCACATTTGATTGATTGGCTCATTCATCGATTGGGGGATGGACTGGAGCGGGGGTTGAGGTTGTGTCCGAGGTTGGGGCAGGGTCTGAGGCGGCTGCGCCGTCGCGGATGTATTGGATGCCGGTGAATACGGTGAAGGCGGTGGCGACCCATAGGGCAATGGCGATTACTAGGTCGGCGTCGGCGAGCCAAGGCATGATTGCCATTGCCAAGGCGACACCTTGGACGAAGGTTTTGTATTTTGCGGAACGGCGGGCGGGGATGATGATGCCGTCGCCGAGCCAGCGGGTGCGCCAGGCGGTGATGCCGAGTTCGCGCACGGCGAGGATCGTCATCGGTAGCCACCAGTAACGCTCGACGGCAACTAGACAGAAGCCGGCGCCTAAAACGACGACCTTGTCTGCGATGGGGTCGAGGAATGCGCCGCTGCGGGTGACGGCGTTTGCTCGGCGGGCGACTTTGCCGTCGAAGAAGTCTGTGCTTGCCATGGCGACGCCGAGGCCAAAAGCTGCCCAGGACACTCCCCTATCACCGGTATACAAGATGAGGTAAAACAGCAGGGGCGCGAGGACGAGTCGGGTGATCGTCAGCAGGTTGGCGGGGTGTAGGCCGGTCATGTGCGAGTGGGTTGTTGTGTGGGTTTGGCGATGAGGTCGGTGCCGAGGGATTCGGTGATCACGACGTCAATGAATGAGCCCGGGGTGAAGCTGTTGTTGTCGTTGTTTATTTGAATGATGCCGTCGATTTCAGGGGCTTCGCGGTGGCTGCGGCCAATGACAGTGTGGCCGGCATTGTCGTCGGCATTGTCGTCGGTATTGTCGCCGATGTTGTCGTGAATGTCCTCGTAAACGGCGTCAATAAGGACTTCTGAGACGGTGCCGATCAGGACATCACGTTTGGATGCGGTGATGCGGTCTTGTTTTTCGGTGAGCTCGTTGAGACGTTCGTGCATGAGGGAGGCGGCGACGGGGTGATCGAGGGTGGCGGAGTAGGTGCCCGCCTCTTGGGAGTAGGCGAAAAAGCCGCACCAGTCGAGCTGGGCTGCGTCGATGAAGTCGAGGAGTTGGTCGTGGTCGTGGTCGGTTTCGCCGGGGTAGCCGACGATGAAGTTGGAGCGGAAGGCGGCGGAGGGTTCGTGGGCGCGGATGGCGTTGATGCGTTCGAGGAAGCGGTCGCCGTTGCCCCAGCGGCGCATGCGGCGTAGCAGTGGGGCTGAGACGTGTTGTAGGGACAGGTCGAAGTAGGGGGTGCCTGTTTCGCAGATGGCGTCGATGAGGTCGTCTCGGAGGTCGGAGGGGTAGAGGTATAGGAGGCGGGTGCGGGGGACTTTGGCGGAGACGGCTTTGACGAGGTCGACTATTGGGGACGTGTCTGGTGTTGTTGAGGGGTCGGGTGCTTGTGACGGGTTGCGGTTGTCTCGGCCGTAGCTGGCGAGGTCTTGGGCGACTAGGACGATTTCTTTTGCGGCGAGGGCGTCGACTTCGTCAAGTATTGACTCCAGTGAGCGGCTGCGTTGGGGTCCTCGGAAGCTGGGGATGGCGCAGAAGCCGCAGGCGCGGTCGCAGCCTTCGGCGATCTTGACGTATGCCCAGGGTCGCGGTGAGCTTGGGCGTGGCAAGTTGAGCAGGTCAAAGTCGGGGATGTTGTCGTTATTTATGTTGTCGTCATTTATGTTGTCGTTATTTGAGGCGTTGGTTGGGCGGTCGGTTAGTAGGACTGGCACCGGCGCGAACTGCTGTCCGAAACCGGCGACCTTGGCGATGCTTGTGTCGACTAACTCTGTGATTTGGGTGACTTCACTGCCATAACGTTCGGCTAGGCAACCGGTGACGACTAGCTCTGCGTTGGCTGTTTTGGTGTCGGCGAGAGCCTGAATTGTTTCGATGGATTCTTGACGGGCTTCGTCAACGAAAGCGCAAGTGTTGACGACGACCATGTCGGCGTCGGCGACGTCGTCGGTGGCGGTCATGCCCTGGCTTGTGAGCATTCCGTGGAGCTTGTCCGAGTCGACTTGATTCTTCGGACAGCCCAGCGTTGTCAAATGAAATCGCCGGCCCACGTTCCAAAGCCTAAGCGTGAGCTGTCAAGTGGGTCATGCGTTTATCGAACCGTTGCCGCGACCGCTGGCCTGCCCTGCTTCTGATTTAGCCTGCAGGAGATGGTTGAGCGGGTGCTGCTGGCTGCGCCGCGCGGGTTTTGCGCCGGTGTGGAAATGGCGATCAAGGCGCTTGCCTGGATGGTGCAGGCCTTTAAGCCACCTGTCTACTGCTATCACGAAATCGTCCACAATCAAGCAGTCGTGCGCCGCTTCGAGGCTGCTGGAGTGATCTTTGTTGACGACATGGCCGACGTCCCCGATGGCAGCGCAGTAATGCTCTCTGCTCACGGCTCAGCCCCCGAAGTCGTCGAAACAGCCAAGCAAAAAGGCGGCTACGTGGTCGATGCTGTCTGCCCGCTCGTCACCAAAGTCCACCACGAAGTTAAGACCCGTGCCAACAAGGGCTATCAGATCGTCTATGTCGGGCATGAAGGCCACGAAGAAGCAGTTGGCACTATGGCAGTTGCGCCTGAAGCGATCCACCGCGTTGAGACCCCTGAAGAAGTTGAACAGCTGCCGATTTTCGATACCCCCGTGGCGTTCCTTGCGCAAACGACACTGTCGCACAAGGACTGGGAAGACGTCCTCGATGCCGCCAACCAGCACTTCGAGCACCTCTGGCAGCCAACCAGCAGCGACCTTTGTTTCGCCACCACAAACCGACAGTCAGCCCTGATGAAAATCACCCCAGATTGTGACGCCGTTGTGGTGATTGGCTCATCCAACTCGTCAAACACAAACGCTCTCGTGAGCCTTGCTAAACAAGGCGGCTGCGATAGGGTCGTTCGCGTCAATAATGCGGAGGAACTCCCCGATGACCTAGCCGGCACCATCGGCGTCACAGCCGGAGCGTCAGCCCCTGAAGAGTTAGTCACAGCAGTCATAGAACGTCTTGCTCCAACCAGTGGTGTTACCGAAGTGCGCGTCACAGACGAAGATGAATATTTCCCTCCGCCCCGCAACCTTCGTGACTTGCTCGCTGCTGTCGACACAACCGCCAACGTCACCCTAGGAGTGAAGCACCCTCAACCTCTTAACGACCGCTCTATAGATGCCAGTCAGGTATTGAATCGTCTAAGTCCCGGCTAAGTCTTGGGCGTGGGGGTAGAGGATTTGGAGAGATTGGTGGAGGTCATCGGTTAGTTCGGTGACGGAGCGTCTAGATATTCGTGGCTTGGCATTTGTTTTTGGCTCATCGGATGGAGGGTCGGGTCGTTCGGGAGGCTGAATAGGGGTGCCGACAACGGCGACGACCTTGCGTGGGCGGGGGATTTTTTTGCCTATTGGCAGGGCTTGCACGGTTCCGCCAAGGCCGACGGGCACGATTGGCACGCCAGCTCGGGCGGCGACAAAGGCGGGGCCATCGTGCATGTCGTCACGATTGACCTGGGCCCCTTCTCGGCGGGTGCCTTCGGGGAACATGACCAGCGGTTCGCCTAAGGCGAGGACGTCTTCGGCGGCACGCAAGGCGGTGCGGTCGGCGGTGCCGCGCTCGACTGGGAAGCCGCCGAGAATCGAGAGCAACCCACCAAGGAGTCGGGAGTCCCACAGGTTTTCTTTGCCCATGAAGCGCATGCGGCGTGGGGTGATCATTGCCGCGATGGGAGTGTCGATAAAAGAGCGGTGAACCGGCGAGAGGATGAACGGGCCGGTGGGGAAGTTTTCACGCCCGATGACCTTGATGCGAAACATTGACTTGACGGCTATGAACACAGCTGTCCAGATGATGCGATAGGTAATGCGTCCTGAGATTGAGTGTTGGCTGCGCAGAGCCTGATCAGTGCTGTCGTTGGTGTTGCTGTTGTTGTCGTTGATGTTGGCTTGTTTTCCGTAGCGGCTTTTGCTCATTTGGATGTCAAGTTTTATGAGTCGAGCCTGCTGATGACGTTGTCGACAATTTCATCAACGGTGGTCGAGGTGGTGTCGATGATGACGGCGTCGTCAGCGGGACGCAAAGGATTGGCGGCACGGGTTGAGTCGATGAGGTTGCGACGGGCTAGGTCTTCAGCTATTGATGTGACGGCGTTTGGGGCATCGTCCTTTGCGTAGTCGCCTTGAACGACGCGGCGCTGGGCGCTTTCTTCAAGGTCAACGGTGAGGTAAATCTTGAGCTCGGCGTCGGGGAAGACGACGGTGCCGATGTCTCGCCCTTCGACCACTCCCCCACCGTGGTCGGTGACCCATTGGCGCTGCTTGGCGACCATTTCGGCACGCACGGGCGCATGGGCGGCGACGGCGCTGACGGCTTTGGTGACGGCTTCGCCACGGATTGGAGTGCTTACGTCGGTGCCGTCGACGGTCACATGGTCGCCATCTAGTTCGATGACGGCGGATTTTGCGATTTGGGTGGCGAAGGCTTCGTCGGCTGGGTCGCCGCTTGTTTCAAGAACTGCCCAGGTGACGGCTCGATACATGGCACCGGTGTTGAGGCGGGGAAGGTTGAGGCGTTCAGCGAGGGCAGTGGACAGAGAGGTTTTGCCTGATCCGGCTTGGCCGTCTATAGCGATTATGCGCATTGATTATCTAGGTGCGGATTATCTAGGTGCGGCGCAGGAGCTCGAGGGTGTCGAAGAACTCGGGGAAGGTTTTGTTGACGCAACTGGGGTTTTGGATGCTGATGCCACCGATGACTAGGCCGAGAATAGAAAATGCCATTGCCATGCGGTGGTCGTCGTAGGTTTCAATTACTGCACCTGTTGGTGATGAGTCAGGTCGGATAATCATGCCGTCGTCGGTTGCTTCGGCACCCACTCCGCAGCGTTGTAACTCACGCACGGGAGCGTCGATTCTGTCGCTTTCCTTGCCGCGTATGAAACCAACACCGTGGATTCGGGTTTCCGAGGTAGCAAAGGCGGCGGCGACGGCGAGTGTGGGAACTGTGTCGGAGATGTTGCTCATGTCGACTTCTATGCCGGCGAGCGATGTGTTGTCATTGCTGACGACTTGGACTGCGCCGTTGGCACCATCGTTGACTGTGGCACCCATTTGTTCGAGAACATGGGCGAAGGCGACGTCACCTTGAATCGATGACATTGTCAGGTTCGCCACACTGATGTTGCCGCCAGTTATTGCGCCTAATGCCCAAAAGTATGAGGCAGCTGAGGCGTCGGGCTCGACCACATATTCGGGGATGGCGCGGTAGCCGCCACCGGTGACGACGACTTCATGAGCGGCGACTTCTGCATCAACGCCAAAAGCTCTCATGACCGCTGCGGTCATTTCCACATATGGGCGCGAGATGAGGTCATCGGTGAGCTCTATGCGCATCCCACCTTCGAGGACACCGGCGGCGAGCATAAGCCCCGACAAGAACTGGCTTGAGGTAGCGCCGCTTAGCGAAACGGTTGCTTGTGACTTGATCGGACCGCAGACCTCAAGGGGCAGTTGGTTGCCGCTGACGTGAGCGCCGAGGTCGCTGAGAGCGGTCGCGAGTTCGTTGAAGGGACGATCTCGAAGCTGTTCGTGGCCGTCAATGGTGACCGGCACCGATGCCGTTGCCGTTACCGGTGCGACAAAGCGGGCTGTCGTGCCTGACTGACGGGCATTGATGACAGCACCGGAAGCGGGTCTTGGTTTGCCGCCGACGCCGGTGACGCTCCAGGTGTTGTCGCCAAAATCAGAGTCGCCAGAATCAGTGTCACACCCTGCACCCATAATTTTGATCGTGTCAATCATCGCCTCAGTGTCATCAGCAAGAAGTCCGCCACGGATTCGAGTAGTGCCGTTAGCTAACGCTGCGCACAGCAGCGCTCGGTTGGTGATGCTTTTTGATCCGGGCACCTTGATGGTCGCCCGAGGTGGCTGGGTTAAAGGTGTTATCGGCAGCGGGTCGGGGGTCACGGGAGGGGGCCGTGCGTGGGGTTGTAGCCAAGCTCGACGAGAGCGTCACGGAAGGCATCGGCACGGTCGCTGTCGACCACCGCAGTCACTAGCCCTCGTGGGCCTTCTGAGGAGTGCGAGATGCCGAGGTCGTAGATGTTGACGTCCAAATCTGAAGCAAGTGTCGTGATTTTGGCGAGCTGACCAGCTTCGTCTTTAATGCCGACATTGATGACGGTGAGCTTGTCAGGCTCAGGCGCAGTCGTCGGCAAATTGAGGCGAGTCTGGCGGGCTTGGGTGAGATGGGTCAGCAGTTCGTCTTTGTTGTGAGCCGAGACGAGGTCGTTGATCTTGGTCAGCTCGGCGATTATCTCCTGCAGGATTGCGGTGATGGCTTCGCTGTTTTGCACGCAAATCTCGGGCCAGATGGCGGGGTGGCCGGACACGACTCGGGTCATGTCGCGGAAACCGCCGGCGGCGAGGCGTAGCACGGCTCGATGCTCCGCGGAGTGGGTGTGGGCGACGCTCATGAGGGTGGCGGCGGTCAGGTGCGGCACGTGTGAGACGATGGCGACTAGGGCGTCGTGACGCTGCGGGTCGAGGGAAATTACTTGTGAACCGAAGCTGGAGACCACGCCGCGCACGTAGGCGAGGGCGTCGTCGTCGGTGTTGGCTGTGGGGGTGATGACCCAGACGGCACCGTCAAACATGTCGGGACTGGCACCGATTACGCCTTCTTGTTCGTTGCCGGCCATGGGGTGACCTGCGACGAAGTTGGCGGCGGTGACAGCTTGGGTGACTTTTGATTTGACGCTGCCAACGTCGGTGACGACTTTTGCGCCGGCGTCGAGCAATGTTTGGGCGGTTTCGGCGAGGACGCCGACGGGTGTGGCGACGATGCCGAGGTCGCAAGGCTGGGGTTCGCCGATGCGATCCACCGCGCCTACGGAAACGGCTTCAGTGGCGCGGGAGGGGTTGGGTTCGACGCCGATGACATGCCAGCCCTGGCTGCGCAGTGCCATGCCGACTGAGCCGCCGATGAGTCCGGTGCCGGCGACGACGGCGGTGGGGTGGGTCGACACGACAGGCAACTCTACCGATGGGCGGTTTAGGGACTTAGTGGTAGGTGGCGGCTTCGAGAGAGCGGATTTCAGCGACGGTGAGGATGCGCCAGCTGCCAGTGGCTAGGTGCGGGTCTTTGAGGTTGGCGATTCTGGTGCGCACTAAGCGTTTCACGGGATGGCCTACGGCTTCGCACATGCGACGCACTTGTCGGTTGCGGCCTTCGTGGATGACGATGCGCAGAACATTTTTTGAAATGAGCGACACTTGGGCTTTGGCGGTGATGCCGTCTTCGAGTTCGACGCCTTGACGCAACCTGCGCAGGGCAGCTCTAGACGGTGTGTCGGTGACATGGGCGAGGTATTCCTTGTCTACGCCAAAGGACGGATGGGTGAGTCGGTGCGCTAAGCCGCCGTCGTTGGTTAACAACAGCAGGCCTTCGGTTTGGTAGTCGAGGCGTCCGACTGGGAACACCCTGGGTTCAGTTGGGACGAGGTCAATTACGGTTTGGCGTCCTTGTGGGTCATCGGCGGTAGTGACGACTCCGGCGGGTTTATTGAGCAGGTAGCAGATGAGGTCGGATCGCACGGTGATGACGTTGCCGTCAACGGTCACCTCAGAGTCGTCGGTGACTCGATCTCCTAGCTCTGCGATGATGCCGTCGATCTGGACACGACCGGCAGCGATTAGCTCTTCACAGGCTCGGCGGCTGCCCATGCCGGCTCTAGCTAAGACCTTTTGTAGGCGCTCTTTTTGGAGACGTTCACCTTGTAGACGTTCGCCTTGCGATTTGGTGTCAAGGAGTGGCTCTTCGGTTGGGGTCATCAAATGGTTGCCTTAGGTGTCGACTGCGGCACCTCGGAGCTTCTTTTCAAGGCTTTCGACAACGTCATCGGAGGGCACGAAATCCTCTAGGGGGGGTAGGTCACCCAGCGAGTTCATGCCAAGTCGTTCTAGGAAGTCAATGGTTGTGCCATAGAGCACGGCTTGACCGGGACCATCGGATCTGCCGGTTTCTTCGATTAGTCCCCAGCGGCGCAGGGTGCGGATCGGCCCTTCGGAGCTGACGCCTCGGATTTCAGCGACTTGGGCACGTGAGACCGGCTGCTTGTAGGCGATTACGGCGAGGGTTTCGAGTCCGGCTGGTGAGATGCGCGTTGAGGTGCCTTCGAGCAGGTAGCGCTCGACTTGCTCTGTGTGTTCAGGTGCGCTTTGGAATCGGTAGCCGCCGGCGATGCGGGCGAGGATGAACCCTCGGGACTGTGCCTCATAGTCGGCGGCGAGTTTTTGGCAGGCTGCTTCGGCTTGGTCTGGGTGACACCCCAGGATCGTTCCAAGTAGTGCTGGAGTGACGGGTTCTTCAGCGACTATGAGGATTGCTTCGATTTGGGCGTGTAAGTCGCCGTTATCCATTGCCACTGGACCCATTGACGTTGGCACCATTAATACTGGCCATTTCTGGTAATACTGGCCATTTCTGGCTCGATGGGCTCTGGGCGTTTCTTCCCACCGATCCACACAATCACGATCTCGGCGAAGATGGCGCTTTGGCGCACGTCGGCGAGGCCTTGTTTGATGAGCTCTAAAACGCCAAGGAATCGCACCACAACCTCGATGCGGTCGGTTAGGCCTGATGTGAGACGGCGAAACGATGCTTTTTTGAGCTTGGTGAGCTCATTGACGAGCTCGTTGACGGCATCTTCGACAGTGATGGTGATCTGGTTGATATGGGAAATGTCGACGATTGGATCTGGAACGGGTTTGGATATGCCGCGGAAGGCGTTGCGCAAGTCCTGCGAGGTGACATCTGCGAGTGCGTCTGGTCGTAGTTCTTTGAAACGATCTTCAAGGACACCGACTTCACGGGGATGGCTTTGGGCTGCTTCGATGATCATTGCCTGAAGCCGTTCACCGGCAGTTCGGAATGTGTGTGACTCGACTAGGCGTGCGAGCAGCAGGTCGCGGTCGTAGATGCCGTCGAATTCGTCGTCGAGATCAAGGTCTGTGCTTTGAGGCAGCAGTCGTCGGGTTTTGAGCTCCACCAGCGTTGCTGCGATTACTAGGAACTCTGTGGCTTCTTCCAGGTTCACCGTCGGCTCGTTGTCGTCTTGTTCTGTCAGCATTTTTAAGAACGCTTTGGCAATGTCAGCAATGCTGAACGACCACAGGTCAATCTCGCCTTTCATGACCAGCTGCAGCATCGTTTCAAACGGTCCCGAATAGACGGGCGTGTCGACTTGACAAATCACCAGCGCAAAAGTTAGTTGAACCACGCAGCCATATTTGGTCACCCCTATGTGAAATCGCCTATGTGAAATCGGTTGTGGAATTGGTTTGGGGCTATAGGGCGGGGTTAGGCTCAGAACATGCAGGGCAATGCTGAGGTTCTTGAGTTTTTAAACGAGGCGTTGGCGGCTGAGTTGACCGCCGTCAATCAGTATTTCCTGCACGCCAAAATGTGCGACGACTGGGGCTACACCAAACTCGGTGGTCTCTATCGCGAAGAGAGCATTGACGAGATGCGTGACGCTGAGAAGCTGATGGAGCGAATCTTGTTGCTCGATGGACGGCCCAACATGGTGCCGTTGAACGTTCAAGTCGGTGGGTCGGTGGCTGAGCAGTTGGCAGCGAACAAGCAACTTGAGGCTGATGCCGTTGACCGCTACCGCCGTGGGGTGACATTGTGCCTGCAACATGGTGACGCTGGCACGCGAGAGCTGCTAGAGACAATCCTTGTTGGCGAAGAGGAGCATTTGGACTGGATCGAGACTCAAGAGTCGATCATTGCCGACATCGGCATCGAGCTATATCAGCAATCCATGACCGCTGGCTAACGAGGCTGTGAAACGGGTATTTAGTGGGATACAGCCAAGTGGGGAGCTGCATCTAGGCAACTATCTAGGCGCGATACGCAACTGGGTGGAGATGCAACACAGTGCTGACGCATTTTTTTGTGTGGTGGATTTGCACGCTTTAACGATTCCCAAAGAGTCGGGCGAGGTGGGGGCGGCGTCGCTGCGATTGTCGCAGCTGTTGATGGCGTGCGGGCTTGATCCCCACGTTTGCACGATGTTCGTGCAAAGCCATGTGCGAGAACACACCGAGCTGGCGTGGCTGATGGAATGTCACGTGAGCTTCGGTGAGCTAAGCCGTATGACGCAATTCAAGGATAAGTCAGCTCAACAAAAGGACTTCATCTCCGCGGGACTGTTCACTTATCCGGCGCTACAGGCTGCTGACATTTTGCTTTACGACACCGATGAGGTGCCGGTTGGTGCCGATCAACGGCAACACATTGAGATAACCCGTGACATTGCCGAGCGCTTCAACGGGCGTTACGGGGAGACGTTTGTGTTACCGGAGGCGGTGATTCCCCAAGCGGGGGCAAGGGTCATGGACTTGCAAGAACCGACTAACAAGATGTCAAAGTCGTTGGAGTCGCCTCGAGGCACGGTGGACTTACTGGACCCGCCAGAAGTCGTTGTCAAAAAAATCAAGTCGGCTGAGACCGATTCTGATACCGAGGTGCGGTTTGACTTTGAAACCAAGCCAGGTGTGTCGAACCTGTTGTCAATACTGGCTGCGGCGACGCAGCGAGATCCAAATGAGATAGCTGGCGACTATGAGATGTACGGGCCATTGAAAGCCGACGCTGCTGACGCAGTTGTCGAGATGCTGACACCGATACAGGCACGGTTTACCGAGCTAGAAGCTGATCCGGCTGAGACGGCACGGCTACTGGAGTTTGGGGCAGACAAGGCACAAGAAATAGCGGCGGCGACGGTCAAGCGAGCCAAAGCGAACTTGGGGCTATTGGCTAACTGAACTATGTCAGCGTCCTAAGGGGTGGGGCGCAGATGTGCCACAGAAAATGGTGGCAAGGTGATTGGGTTAGTTGATGGGATAGCGCAGATCGGCAACAGCGGCTGAAGGTGGCGCGACTACCACTATTTCGCCGTCTTGGATTTGGACGGTGCCCATTGGCTTGGCTGTGTTGACGCCACGTGTGTCGAAGTTGATTGGGCCGTAGAAGGTGTTGACGTCTAGATCGAGTAGTGCGTTGCGGACGGCGTTGGTATCGGTAGAGCCGGCGGCTTCGATGGCTAGGTGCAATGCCAAGGCTGCGGCGGTGGAGCTAGCGGCTTGATAAACGGGAGCTTCGCCCCAGAGCGTCTCAAAGTAGGTGGCATAGTCATCAGCGGTGCCGAAATAGTTGCCGGTGTAGGTCATGGAGGCGTCCCATTGGGTGGGACCGAGCAGGCCTTCTGCGGCGCTGCCGATGTCGTCAACGAATTGAGGATTTGATGGACCGACTGTGAGAAGCATGGCAGCCGGGTTGAAGCCGACCTCGTCGGCGGTTTGGGCTAACAGGACTGCGTCGTTGTAGTAGCCGCCACCGACAAGTGCGTCGGGGTTTAAATCCGCGAACCAAGACAGGACATCCGCGGTGGTTTCGATGCCGTCATAGGACAAGTTCTCGGGGTCTTGGTAGTAGGACTCGCGGGTGATCAGCACCATTGCGTTGGCTTCGAGGTGGTTGACGGCACCATTACCGACGGCTACCGAAAAGGGGGAGTCGTCATGAGAAACGATGGCGTTGCGGGCACCGGCAGCGGCGAGGGCTTCGATGGATGACTTGGTGTAGTCACTGCCGACAGTGGCGACGAGGAAAATGTGCTCGAAGCCGCGTTCGTAGATGACGTCGGAGGTGCCGTTGCCGATGAGCATCAGGGTGGTGTTTTCTTCGGCGACAGCACTTGCGTCAAAAGTGAGGGTGCTGGAGTAAGGGGCGAGAAGAAAATCGACACCTTCGTCGATGAGACGCTGGACTTGATTGGCGGCGGTCGTTGGATCGGATTGGTCGTCGTAGTAGACGATTTCAACTTGGTGACGTTGGTCGCCTATGCGGATTCCGCCGTAGTCGTTGTTGACCCAATGCGCCCAGGTGTCATAACCGAGACGAGAGTCGTGACCTTCGGCGGCGAACCTGCCGGTTTCGCTAAGGGCTGCGCCGATGCGGATAGTGCCAGCAGAGGCGGGGGCTTTGCTACAGGCGGTGGTGAGCAGAAGAAGTGCTAGGACAGCGAGAAATATTGAGCGGCGCATCAAGCGTGAGGGTAGTTAGGCGTCATCGGCAGCGCGTAGGGCTTCAAGGACACTGTGAGGAATCTCACAGGTGCCGGCTTCAGGCAGACGACGGCTTTGATGATGGAGTGCCCAGGTAATAGCGAGCTGAGCTGAGCCAGCCTCGGTTAATAGACGCGCACCGGTTTCGGGATGGCGGACATACTTGCCGATCCGCCCTAAAAAACCGGAGCGGGTATGCCAACGACTAACTCGGGAGTGGCCAAGGGTTAGGGCGGCAAGGGTTGCGGCAACACGTCCGAAGGTGTCGAGGGCAGAATCGATCTTGCCGACGTCGTGAAGCAATGCCGCGGTGAGAGTGTTGTCATCGCAAGTATTAAGAAATGTTTGGGTGCGTTTGGCGACAGCGACTCCATGGCGGCGGTCAGGACCCGACATTTGTTCCCATAAGGCGATCTCGGCAGGGTTGAGGATTGTGCGAACCCAGGCTTCGTCGGAGGCGGCGGGCCCTGCGGGGTTGAGCGAGCCGAAGAAACGTCTTACTAGATGAAGCAAGTAGCTCATCGACATCGTCACAAGACAGAGCTAGCGGGTGGCACGGGGATGCGCTGAGCGGTAGACACTCCAAAGCCGCTCGGTTGACACCTTTGTATAAATCTGAGTAGTGCCGATGGAAGCGTGACCGAGCATTTCCTGAACGAAACGAATGTCGGCGCCGCCGTCGAGCATGTGAGTGGCACATGAGTGGCGCAACACGTGCGGGGTCAGCACGCCTTGAAGCCCGGCTTTTTCACCGAGGCGCACGATCAGCGCGTAGGCGCTTTGACGGGCGATGCGGCGGCCTCGGTTGCTCAAAAAGACGGCTTCGGAGTCGCCGCGACGAGCCCAGCGTTTGGGGATGAGCTGGTCACGGCCTTCCGGGCAGAGCCATTCGCCGAGTGCCTCGGCGGCGCAGCGACCGAGGGGCACGATGCGCTGCTTGGAACCTTTGCCGGTGACCCGAACAAGCCCTTCAACCAGGTCAATGTCGGATAGCGACATGGCAAGCAGCTCCGAAACACGACAACCTGTGCCATACAAGACCTCAAGGATTGCCCGGTCTCTGCGGGTGAACGGATCAAGACCGTCATGACTGTTGTTGGCGACGCTGTCAATGAGGTCGGTGATTTGTTCAGGGGTAAGGGCTTTAGGCAAGGGTTTGGTGATTTTGGGGACTTCGACAAAGTCGGCGGGGTCGTTGATGTGGAGCAGCTCGGTGACGCAAAAAAGGTGCAAGCCACGAACGGCACTGAGCACACGCGTAGCTGAGGAGCGTTTCATACCGCCGGAGCGGAGGTCTGCTATGAAGTTTTCGATGTCGGTGGTGGTGACGGTTTCGATAGTGAGATTGTGTTCTTGGAGGTAGCGGTGATAGTGGCGCAGGTCAACTCGATACGCCGACAAGGTGTTAGCGGAGCGGCCTCGTTCGAGAGCTAACCAGTCGAGATAGGCAACGGCCTCGTTGGAGAGCTTGATCTCCGTTGATTCTGACGGATCGGAGGCGTCGGCTGTTTGATTCGACTCCTGAGATGTCGACGTTGCCACTAGCTAGGTGAGTATTTGCCGAGTTCGGGGAGTTTCGGATTTCTGCCTTCGGCTCGGCGCAGCGCGGCTTTCATGAAGGCATAAAACAGCGGCGCAGGACGGTCGGGGCGGCTTTTGAACTCAGGATGAGCTTGAGTGCCGACCCAGAAAGGGTGGCCGTTTAGTTCGATGAACTCGACGAGCCTCCCGTCGAGAGTTGTGCCGCTGAGCACCAAGTCGGAGGCTTCGAAACGATCTCGGTAGTCGGAGTTGAACTCCCAGCGATGTCGGTGCCGTTCAGAAACTTCGGTCGTGCCGTAAGCGTCAGCAACTTGGGAGCCTTCGGCAAGTTTGGCGCTCCAGGCACCGAGACGCATGGTGCCGCCCATGTCGGTGACGTCACGCTGATCGTGCATTAAGTCGATCACCGGATGCGGTGTGCCCGCGTCGAACTCGGTGGAATTTGCCCCTGACAGGCCAAGCACTTCGCGGGCGTAGTCGATGGTCATGACCTGCATACCGAGGCACAGTCCCAGGCAAGCAATGTCAAGGCTGCGGGCGGCACCGGCGGCTGAAATCATGCCCTCGATGCCACGCTTGCCGAAACCGCCGGGGATGACGATCCCGTCGAGGTCGCGGAGCACGTCGGGGGCGGATTTTTCGTTGAGTTCTTCGGCTTGGATGAGCTCGACCGACGGGATTGCGCCAGTCGCGAAGGCAGAGTGCTTGATGGCTTCGATGACCGACATGTAGGCGTCGCCGAACTCGGTGTATTTGCCGATGATGCCGACCCGCACTTCGGTGGAGGCGGCGTTGATTTGGCTGACGAGATGTTGCCAGTTGGTCAAGTCGATGGAGTCTTTGGTCGTGATGCCAAGTTGTTGACAGACGACCTCGTCGAGGCCTTCGGCGTGGAGCAGCAGCGGGATTTCATAGACGCTGTGAGCGTCAGGGCAGGTGATGACACTGCCGGGGGCGACATCGCAGAGGTTGGAAATTTTTTGGACTAGCTCCGGTGGGACGCTTTGATCGGAGCGGCAGACGATGACGTTGGGTTGCACGCCGCGGGAGCGCAGCTCGGTGACGGAATGCTGGGTGGGTTTGGTTTTTTGTTCGCTTGAGGGGCCGATGAATGGCACGAGGGTGACATGGACGAAGCAGACGTTTTCTCGTCCGGCTTCGAGACGGAACTGGCGGATTGCTTCGATGAAGGGCAGGATTTCGATGTCGCCGATGGTGCCACCGACTTCGGTAATGATGACGTCGACGTTGTTGTCGATCTCCATTTCGCGGATGCGGTTTTTGATTTCGTCAGTGATGTGGGGGATGACCTGAACGGTTTTGCCGAGATAATCGCCAGAGCGTTCTGAGCGGATCACCGAGGAGTAGATGGAGCCGGTGGTGGCATTGGCGGTGCGGGGCAGGCTCTCGTCGATGAAGCGTTCGTAGTGGCCGAGGTCGAGGTCAGTTTCGCCGCCGTCGTCGGTGACGAAAACTTCGCCGTGTTCGTAGGGGTTCATGGTGCCGGCGTCGACGTTGAGATACGGGTCAAGCTTGAGCATTGTGACCCGTAGGCCTCGGGCTTTGAGCAGACGGCCCAGTGAGGCGGCGGTGATTCCCTTTCCAAGTCCGCTGACCACGCCTCCGGTTACGAAAACGTGGGCGGTCACGGGATTACAGCTTACCCATCATCAAAGCGTACGGGCTTCGTGGAGTAGCTCTCGGGCATGGTCTTGGGCGGCTTGGGATTCCGGTGAGCCTGAGAGCATGCGTGACAGCTCGACTTCGCGTTCTGAGTCGTTGAGGGTGCGGATGGCGCTGATTGTGGACTTGCCGCTTGGGGACTTCTCGACGAGGACATGGTTGTCGGCGAAGGCGGCGACTTGAGCAAGGTGGGTGACGACTAGCACCTGATATGGCACCTTGGCTAGCGAGGCGAGCTTGGCACCCACGGCGTGGGCGACGGTGCCACCGACGCCGGCGTCGACCTCGTCAAAGATGAGGGTGGGCGGGCCGGCGATGAGCATCAGACGCAAGGCGAGCATGGCGCGGGCCAGCTCTCCCCCGCTGGCGACCTTGGCGAGCGAGCGGGGGTCGTGGCCTACGTTTGCTGAAAGCAGGAACTCGACATCGTCGCCTGCGTCACCGTCGACGCTGATTGCTAGCTGGGCTTCAGACATTGCCAGGTCTGCAAGGTGTTTTTGGACAGCGGCGGCAAGTTTGGGAGCGGCTTTTTGGCGTTGTTTTTTGACGCTGTCTTGTTCAGCGGTGAGGGCGGTTTCGGCGGCTTGGACTTGGGCGTCTATTTGGGCGGCTTTTTCGTCTCGGTTTTCTAGTTCAGCGAGACGGGCAGCGGTTGTTTCTCGATATTGGAGAACTTCGGAAAGGTTGGCACCGTATTTTCGTTTTAGGTCTGCGAGGGCGGAGCGGCGGGTGCGCAGGGTTTCGAGCGTTTCGGGGTCGTCGTCGATAGCTTCGGATTGGCGGCGGATGGTGTCGTTTAAGTCGGCGATTTCAGCGAGCAAAGCGTCGAGACGTTTGGCGGCTTCGGCGAAGGTGTCGGTTGTGTCGACTTGGAGATGGTTTAGAGCTTGAGCGACGCCGCTTGTGACGGGACCGTCGGGATCGAGCAGGTCGCCGGCGGCGTGGCTGGCGGTTTGGAGTTCGACGGCGTTGGCGAGGAGTTTTTCTTGTTCGTCGAGGCGTTCGTCTTCGTTGACGTCTTCGATTCCGGTGGCGTCGATTTCAGATAGTTGATGGCGGAGTAGATCGATTTCTCGGGCGCGGACACGTTCGTCGCCGCCGAGATCGTCTCTGACTTCGTTGAGTTGGCGTAGCTCCGCACGCAATTCGTAAAGGCGGGTGGTGTCGATTTGAGCGAACTGGTCAAGGGCTGATCTTTGCGCCGCTGCGCGCAGCAGGGACTGATGGGCGTGTTGTCCGTGGAGGTCGACGAGTTCTTGGGTGGCGAGCTCAGACAGGGTTGCCATTTGGCCGTTGATGTAACAGCGGGAGCGTCCATCTTTGGGTATGACTCGGCGGATAACTATTTCTTCATTGTTCCCATCATCGTTGCCGGTTTCGAAACGGCCTTGGATTTCCGCGTAGTCGGCACCGGGGCTGACTAGTGAGGCGTCGGCTCGACCGCCGGTGAGCAGATCGATTGCTTCAACAACAAGAGTTTTGCCGGCACCGGTTTCGCCGGTTACGGCTGTCATTCCACCTTCAAGCAGGAGCGATAGCTCGTCTATAACTCCGAGGTTTCGGACTTGTAGCTCTCTAAGCATGGGAACCTCCTGGCAGCGAGAGGCTGGGCGATTAAGGGGTTAGAGGGCCGTTTAAGCCGAACTTCGCTCGAAGCACTCGATGAAAGGTGCGCTCGCCGAAGGTCACGAACCGTACAGGCTGGGGCGCTCGATGACATTGCACGGCATCACCGGCGCTGAGTTCGGCGACTCGTTTGCCGTCAACTGAGAGCACGCCGGGGCGGTCGCCATCGACCACGATGCGCAGGCGCACGTCCGCCGACGTCACCAGGGAACGATCAAAAAGCATGTGCGGCGACACCGGGGTAAGCAGGATCGCTTGATGGGTGGGGTCGATGATCGGACCGCGAGCGGAGAAGGCGTAAGCGGTTGAGCCGGTGGGGGTTGCCACGATGAGTCCGTCGGCGGAGTAGGTGGTGAACTCGTCGTCGTCGACGTGGGTGATGAGGCGGATTGTGTTGGAGGCTGCACCTCGTTCGACGAAGGCTTCGTTGAGGGCGTAGAAGGTGTTGTCGGCGGCTGTTTGAGTAGTTGTTCCGGTAGTTGTAATCGCGAGCAGGAGGCGTTCTTCGATTTGGCAGCCGCCGGCAAGGGCTTTTTGGACGGCGGCGAGGGCGTCGGCTGGTTGGACTTCTGACAGGTAGCCGAGGCGTCCAAAGTCGACTCCGAGCACAGGCACGCCGCTTGTGCCGATGAGTTCAACGGCGCGGAGTATGGAGCCGTCGCCGCCAACGGTGACAACTAGGTCTAGGCCGTTGGCGAAGTCGGCTTCGGGGACTTCGAATTGTCCGCATCCGGTTTCGGCGGCTTCGGCCGGTGGCATGCGCACCTGATGTTCGGCACTGGTGAGCCATTCTGATAATGACCGTGCAGCGTCTGCTGCCTCAGGGCGGTCTTGATGGACAATAAAACCGACCGTGGACATTCAGCTGACACCCTCTACAGGGCTAACCAATTTGGCTTGATGGACGATGAAACCGATGGTTGACATTAGAAGTAGTTGCCTGAGTTATTGCTGTTATTGACTTGGGCGTGAAGGAGGAACTCTTGGTTGCCTGAAGCGCCAGTTATTGGGGAGTTGATGACCTTAGATACGACCGCTCCCACGTTGGTAAAGCTTACGGCTACCGCATCGGTGGCTTGTTGCCATAAGTCGGGGTCACGGATCACTCCTTTGCCCTTGTCGGCGTGTTGTTTTCCGACCTCAAATTGTGGCTTGACGAGGGCAACTATGTCGGCTGTTGCGAGAGCGGCAATGTGTGTGACGATCTGGGTGAGCGAAATGAACGACACGTCGACGGTGACGATTGGTGCCGGACCGCCTAGGGCAGAAAAGTTGTGATCGTCGCCAATGTCATCAATGACGACAGAGCGGACATCGGTTTGTTCCAAACTGATGACACGTTCGTCGGCTCGAAGGCGTTCATGGAGTTGATTGCGTCCAACATCTATGGCGACGACTTGTGCTGCGCCGTGTTGTAGAAGGCAATCGGTGAAGCCGCCAGTTGAAGCACCGACGTCGATGGCTCGCTTGCCGGAAGGGTCGATGTTGAACTCAGCGAGGGCGGCTTCAAGCTTGAGGCCACCTCGGGAAACGTATTTGGGACCGGGACCAGCGATGATTATCGGCTCAGCAGGTGAGACGAGTCTGGAGGCTTTGTTGGCGATGCTGCCGCTAACTAACACGTTGCCGTTGGCAATCTCAGCTTGGGCAACGCTGCGAGTGTCGCATAGGCCGCGGCGGACTAGCTCTGCATCGAGGCGTCGTCGTTGTGAAGCCACGGCGTCAACTTAGTTTGGCAACTTAGTTAGGCGTTAGAGGCAGCATTAGCCTGTCACAGATGTCGTCATCATCATCGTTGGAAATCAATGGCGGGCGGCTTATGCAACGGCTCTTTGACTTGGCTGAGATCGGACCTATCGAGGGCGGTGGCAGCAGACGACTAGCGCTTACCGATGAGGACAAGGCAGGCCGAGACCTCGTCGTTACTTGGATGCGTGATCTGGGTCTTGAGGTGAGTATCGACACGATTGGCAATGTCGTCGGCACTCGCAGCGGGCGGGCTGATTTGGCGCCGGTGATGACTGGTTCGCACATCGACACTGTTGCCACTGGCGGGATTTATGACGGCAATCTGGGGGTGCTGGCCGGGCTGGAGGTGATTGAGACGCTGATTGATGCGGGGGTGGAAACGAAGCATCCGTTGGCGGTGGGGTTTTTTACCAATGAGGAGGGGGCTCGGTTTCCGCCGGACATGATGGGGAGCCTGTGTTATGTGGGTGATATGACGCCTGAGGAGGCGATGTCGGTTACGAATGCGGATGGGGATTCGGTGGGGGCGGAGCTGGAGCGGATTGGCTATAGCGGGCCGACGCCGTGTCCGGGGGTGGTGCCGCATGCCTTTGTGGAGTTGCATATTGAGCAGGGGCCGGTGCTGGAGCGCAGCAGGGTGCAGATTGGGGCGGTGGACAGCGTGCAGGGGATTTTGTGGCTGGAGTTCACCGTGACTGGGCAGTCCAATCATGCGGGGACGACGCCGATGAGCATGCGCCATGATGCTGCTAACGCTGCGGCTGAAATCACGGTGGCGGCTCGGCGGATTACCGCTGAGATGGGTTCCAATCAGGTGGCGACGGTGGGATCGTTGCGGTTGCACCCTGATTTGGTGAACGTGGTGGCGGCTTCGGCTGTGTTGACCGTTGACATTCGCAACACCGATGGGGCTTTGTTGGCTGATACTGAGGCTCAGTTGTTGGCTGATGTTGAGCGGATAGCCGCAGCTGAGGGCGTTGAGATTTCGCATCGTTGTTTGGCGCGGTTTGATCCGGTGGTTTTTGATCCGAAGGTTGTGGATTTGGTTGAGTCGCATGCTCAGGGTTTGGGGCGCACGGTGATGCGGATGCCTTCTGGGGCTGGTCATGACGCTCAGATCATGGCCCGAGTGTGCCCATCGGGGATGATTTTCACGCCGAGCGTCAATGGAATTAGCCACAATCCGGCGGAATTCACCGAGCCTGATGACATCATCGCTGGTGCAAACGTGTTATTGCGAACGATGGTCGACTTGGCTGGCGGCGACTAGTCCGAAATTCGACTAGGCCGAAATTGTTGCCCTGTATGAGGTTTTTGACCGGTTTGCTGGGACTGACTTTGCGGCTTTGAAGACTCTGCCGGTACTCGCAGGGGTGTCAGCGTCTAGGCTTGGCGGGTTATGGCGACTAGAGCCACTATCACTGGCTGGGGGAAGTGTCTCCCGCCTACGAAGCTCACGAATTTCGACCTCGAAAAGATGGTCGACACTAACGATGAGTGGATTGTCACCCGCACCGGCATCAGCGAGCGACGAATTTCACATGTTGAGACCACTGATTTGGCGGAGGTGGCGGCACTAAAGGCTCTGGCTGCGGCGGGTTTGGCACCGACTGACATTGATCTGCTGATTATGGCGACGCTTACACCGGAGATCACCTGCCCTAGCAATGCTTGCGTATTGCAGGAACGTCTTGGAGCGGTCAATGCTGGGGCGTTTGATTTAAACGCTGCTTGCAGCGGCTGGATTTATGGAACTGCCACGGCAGCGTCGTTGATTACGGCGG
>JAAXHB010000076.1 GCA_012271125.1 Actinomycetota bacterium
TACTCATTCCTAGTTATCCCTAGGCATCCCTAGTCATCCCTAGTAATCCTTAGTCTCCCCTTGTCACCCCTAGTCATCACTAGTCACCCTTCGTCTTCCCTAGTCATCCCTAGTCATCCTCAGTCTTCCCTTGTCATCCCTCGTCATCCTTACTCATCCCTCGTCAACCCTAGTCATTCTTAGTCTTCCCTAGTCTTCCCTAGTCATCCCTAGTCACCCCTAGTCATTCCTAGTTATCCCTAGTTATCCCTAGTCATCCCTAGTCATCCCTAGTTATCCTTACTCATCCGGTCATCATCACTAGTCATCCCTAGTCATTCCCTGTCATCTCTAGTCATCCTAGTCATCCCTAGTCATCCCTAGTTATTTCTAGTCATCCCTAGTCATCCCTAGTGATCCCTAGTCATCCCTAGTGATCACTAGTCATCCTTAGTCATCCCTAGTCATCATTTTCTCGTCATCTCTAGTCATTCCAAGTCATCCTAGTCATCTCTAGTCAGTCCTAGTCATCCTTAGTCATCCCTAGTCATCAAAAGTCATCCCTAGTCATCCCTAGAAATCCCTAGTCATCCTTAGTCTTTCCTAGTTATCCCTAGTCGTCCCTCGTCATCCCTAGTCATCCCAGGCATCCTAGTCATCTCTAGTAATCCTAGTCATCCCTAGTCATCCTTAGTCATCCATAGTCATCTCTAGAGATGACTAGGGATAACGAAGGGTGACCAGGATGACTAGGATGTGTAGGGTAACTAGGATGTGTAGGGTGGCTAGGGTTACTTGGGTGACTAGTCATCCCTTTTTATCCTTAGTCATCTCTTGTAATCCCAGTCATCCCTAGTAATCCCTTGCCTTCCTTAGTCATCCCAAGTCATCCTTAGTCATCCCTAGTCATCCCAGTCGTCCTAGTTATACCTAGTCATCCCTAGTCATTCCTAGTTATCCCTCCTCATCCCTAGTGATCCCTTGTCATCCCTAGTGATCCCTACTCATCCCTTGTCATCCCCAGTCATCCTTATTCATCCCTAGTCATCCCTACTCATCCCTTGTCATCCCTAAACATCTTTAGTCATCCCTAGTCATCCTTATTCATCCTTAGTCACATTTAGTCATCCCTAGTCATCTCTAGTCATCCCTAGTCATCCCTAGTAATCCATAGTTATCCCTAGTCATCCCTTGTCATTCCTTCTCATCTCTGGTCTTTCCTAGTCATCCTTAGTGATCCTTAGTCTTCCCTAGTCATCCCTAGTCAAGTCTACCCTAGTCATCCCTAGTCATCCCAGTCATCCTTAGTCATCCCTAGTCATCCCTAGTCATCCT
>JAAXHB010000077.1 GCA_012271125.1 Actinomycetota bacterium
GGCTTGGGATTGGTTGTGAAGATAAATCTTCTGAATTTTCATGTAACTAGGATGAGCTGAGTGCCGTCAGCTACCCAGTATGCAAGCCTAGATAGATTGTGCACCAACTGAATTTAGCAATATATTACAACTGTCAATACACCTCACAATTATAGCTAGTGAAACAACAGTTACTGATAGATGCACAGGATGGAGACGACAGTTGTATAATATATCACATTTAGTAGACACTGCTGTTTCGATACCTATGGTTCATGTTTGTCATGCATTTTGTACTTATTGGTACTTTACAGGTATGCACATCCACACACATCAGAATGTCCATTGCACAATACAATACTCAGTGTGACGGTACAGTCATGCATCATACACCTTCATTCTGAATATTGACAAAAATTCAAGGACAATTAATTATTTTGGGTGAAGCTACAACCTTTATACCTAATAGGTTTCCTGAATGACGCAGTTGGTGAAAAATAATTGGGCAACTACAACCTCAAACTACAATAATGCTGCACACAGATATAACATAGTAGTCCACACATACCTCACAAAACAACACCCAGCAGCATGTGAGAGTAGACTGGACTACTGGACTGGATTACTGGGCTGGACTACTCCATGGACTCAACTTTGACCTCTACTGTAGTTTATTGCCCAAGCCATAGAGAATGCTAGCCACGCTCGGCAGGATGCAACCACATTCTCAGGTGGGGACTAGGGCTGAGAATAGAGTCACGAGACTCAGAGCATCTGTTTCTGTGCTTCTGGAAATTATCGATACACACACACGTGTGACTTGTCATCTGGCATAATGAACCACGCTGGAAAACGCAAGTCAGAATTGCTGATGGTAAGCATGTGCATTACCTTGTAAGTGCCTCGAGGCTTCACGAGTCGCCAGTTAAGTAGGAGGAGTAATTGGATGCCCAGTCAGCAGGTTGACTGTACATGTTAGGATGAGCTTAGCAGCATTCTCCTGAGAGCAACGACAATGTACAGCAGGTAGCCTGGTCGATATTAATTTTGAGGTCAATAATCCAGTCCACTGTTAACAGACTTCCCAGTAGCACAGTTTGAGTGTGTACTTAACATAAGCATATCTACAATGACGTAAACAACACAAGAGAACCACAGCAAGACAAACAAAAAGTATGGCCAACCTAATAGTTTATGTGGACAGGGAAGCTAAACTGAACAGGTCTCACACTGTTGGAACTAAATGACATAACAGTACTTCCAGCGTGCTACTAAAAATCACACACACAACGTAAATAGTTTACTGTAAATCCTCCCTTGATACACAATCCCAGGTATGGTACAACAAAGATCTGACATTTTCAGATGCAAAAACACACTCCCAATATCGTGGTGGTAGGCTATAGGACCACTGTGGTTCAAAAACTCTGGTGCATGCACAGCTCTTTGTTACACTAAAACCTGAAATGCAAGTAATGGAGTGGAGCTATAATTCAAGAGTTTACATTAATTTTGGTGCCTAACAACCCAGCTATGAGATGCCAAATGTGTTAAAAATGGTACATTGGTGTATCTCCCTCTGATTTGTAAATTATTGTAGCAGCAGATATCTTTACATACCAGCCTGATATATCTGACCTAGATTTATAAATGTGTATCTGGCTCAGACATATGTAAGGGCATATACGGATTTATGCATGCCGGTGTGATTTACCAGATATATAAACGTGGGGAAAGGTTTGGTGATAGTGGGCGTGGGGACACTACAAAACCTGGACTCTGGACCGGACTCGCGAAGACCATTACCGATTAAATTTAGATAAATGTGGCTGTAGAAGCAGCCTGCCGGATGGTGACAAAGCTACCTCAATCACAAGACAGTGGAAATAGCAAATAGCCGTTTCCTGCATTGTGTATGGACTACAGTGCAACTAGCAGCTGTTTCAAGAGGTTTGTAAGCCCGTGCACAGCTACTCACTTTGAAACTGAACTTGATATGATGAGTAGCTATAAACAACACACACATGTAGCTAGCTAGGTACTAGTTCAGCTATGTCATCTGAGATTGCATAACACCATGGGTTGTCGAAAGACTGTCACGCAGGATATGTGAATAATTAACAGTGACTTCTTTCACTCCTCGCTGATGTCGGAGTCTGAGCCAAAGTTTCTGTGATATCATCATCTTGGCTGTTTGTTTAGCTATGGTAGTTAGGTCTCTCTTGCCAGAGCTCAGAAGTTCATAGGTATTGCTTGTACCTACCTACAAGATCTACAGTTTTATTCTACGTGGTTAGTAACACCCTGACAGCTAAAAGAGTTCAGAGGAACTAGCAAACATCCATCTTGCTATACACTGAGCAACTAATTATGGCTTAGCACATAAGTCAATGTCTGTGAACATTTCGCAAGCACCCTGGAACAGCCGCTGTAGTGCAAGTCATCACTCTTCTAGACCGAGTCAATGTTAATTATACATCTATCCTATCAGAGACAGTCTTTCAACAACAGGTGACATATATAGCTACACTAGTAGCTAGCTAGCTAGCTAGCCAAGTTTAGTTTCAATCTGTGCACAGGCCTACAAACCTTTTTGTACCAGCCACCAATTGTAAACTGTAGTCCATAAAAACTGTAGGAAACAGCTATTTCCACTACCTTGTGATCAAACCAGCTCTGTCGGGCTGCTTCTACAGCCACATTTAATTGGCAATGGTCTTCGCGAGTCCAGTCCAGAGTCCAGAGTCCAGGTTTTGTAGTGTCCCCTACGCAAGTGGACCAGACTCTTTCCCGCCTGCCCGATATAAAAGAGGGAAAGAGTCTGGCTCCGCGGGACTATACTAGCTGGCACTGCAAGAGGTAGTGCACTGTGCAAGGTGGTAGTGCTAGCCCACACCGCTATGGTGTACAACTGGCCTGCAGTATACAGGGGATAATCAAGGACTGGAATTGTGAAGGTCTACTGTAGTGGTATGGTATGAGCCAGACCTCAGAACACA
>JAAXHB010000078.1 GCA_012271125.1 Actinomycetota bacterium
CTGGAGTATCCCTCGAGCGTTGGATTTTCTTGCCTATGTAGGCGGTAACGATCTTGTTTCGCTCTTCAGTCCACAGCGTTACCTGGGTTTTGTGGTCAAAATGATGGCAGCCTTCGGTGTGGCATTTCAGTTCCCAATCGCTCTCATCACGCTTCAAGCTGTCGGTCTTGTCAAGAATCGCACTTTACGCAAGAACCGTTCTTACTCGCTGGTTGGGATAGTGGCTCTAGTTGCGATACTCACCCCCAGCGGTGATCCCTTCACGTTGGTAGTTCTCAGTGTGCCTATGTACGCCTTCTATGAAATCGCAATCCTGTATGGTCGCATCTCCGCCAACCGCAAAGAACGCAAAAATGAAACCCACGAATGACATCCACGCCATCTAACAGTTTCACGCCTGATGCGTTCCAACAAGAGGCAATGTCACACATCGACGCCGGACGTTCCGCCCTTGTATGCGCTCCAACCGGCTCCGGCAAGACCTTCGTCGCCGAATACGCAATAGAACAAGCCCTAGCCAAGGGACAGCGAGCCTTCTACACCACCCCAATCAAGGCACTCTCAAACCAAAAGTTTCGAGATTTCATAGAACGCTTTGGCACAGACCGTGTCGGCCTTCTCACCGGCGACAATGTCATTCGCGGCGACGCAAACATTGTGGTAATGACAACCGAAGTGCTTCGCAACATGTTGTATGCCGAACGTGTCGACCCCAACCTCGGAGTTGTCGTGCTTGACGAAGTCCATTATCTCGCTGACACATATCGTGGCCCTGTATGGGAAGAGGTCATCTTGAACCTCGCCTCAAATGTGGCATTGGTCTGTCTGTCCGCAACGGTCTCGAATTTCAAAGAACTCGGCGGCTGGCTTAAATCCGTTCGAGGCGACGTAGGCGTTGTCACCGAGCATCGCCGTGTAGTGCCGCTATTGAACATGTATTGCGCCACTCGCAAAGCCAACCGAGAAATTGTCCTAATAGAAACTCTTAAAGGCAATAACGCGAATTCTGAAGGCTTGAAGTTTGATGTCCCGCCCAAGTTATTGATGTCTGGCCGCAACAACCGTGGCGGCTACAGAGGCAGGCGCGGCCCATCCAGAGAACTCTTAGAACGCCTGCCTTTCCGCACTCCCAAAGCCGACTCTTTGCTAATGGAAATGCAAGAACGCGAACTACTGCCAGCAATCTGGTTTGTTTTCAGCCGTAAGGGATGCGAAAAAGAAGCACAAAAACTCATGGATCGAAGAGTGAGCTTCAACACTCCAGGACAATCCGAACAAGTTATGAGCATTGTCGAAGCCGGCTTAGAACAAATCAGCGAAACCGACCGCGTGACCTTAGATGTCGACAATTGGATCGACATGTTAAAAGTCGGCATCGCTGTGCACCATGCGGGATTAGTCCCTGTATTCAAAGAGATCGTTGAACGCTGTTTCATCGGAGGACTAATCAAGGTCGTGTTTGCCACAGAGACACTTGCGTTAGGCGTGAACATGCCAGCACGCAGCGTCATCATTGAAAAGCTCAAAAAATACGACGGACGCTCAATGGTCAGTCTCACTCCAGCCGAATATGCCCAAATGTCAGGCCGTGCCGGACGCAGAGGCATCGACGATCAAGGACATGCCATCGTCTTATGGTCTCCAACGACGAGATTTCACGATGTCGCATCCCTAGCGGGCAGTCGCTCATTTCGACTGGAGTCAGCGTTTCGCCCCACCTACAACATGGCAGTCACGTTGTTAAATCGCATGCCGCCTGAGCGTGCCAGGGATCTGATTGAACGTTCTTTTTCCCAATATCAGAATCGTTCCACATCAGGCGACTCTCTGTCACCGCGTCTGTCCAACCTATTTGACTCGGTGGTAGCAGTTCTTCGTCAACGCGGGCATCTCAAAGGTTGGGACGTCACCGACTCCGGCAATCTCTTGGAAGGCATTTACCACGAATCTGATCTAGTTATCACCGACGCCATAACCGCGGGCATTTTCGAAGGGTTAGAACCCGTCGATTTAGGTGCGCTGCTGTCATGTTTCATATATGAACGCCGTCAGGCAGGGCCGCCGCCTAAGCCAGTGTCATTGTCGCCGGAGTTGGCAAAGCGAGTCAAGGCCATATCCACGCTGGTGCGTGAAGTAAGAGAGCTTGAGCGTGGCGAGCGGTTGCCGCTCACCAAACCAGTAGATGACGGTTTCACGCTGGTGATAGCCGACTGGGTTAAAGGCAGTGACCTTGAAGTAGTGCTCGCTAGCCATGAGCATCGAAACCGCAACTCGCGCAATAGTTCAATGAGTCCAGGTGAATTCGTACGAAATGTCAAGCAGATTGTTGATTTGGCTCGACGCATTGCCGTGGTCGCACCAGGTGCATCAGTAGCAGAATCAGCCAAGCAGCTCGCTATCGCCGCCAATAGAGGAGTGGTGGCGCTTTCAGGCAAGTTAGACATGGGCACCGATAACACCAATGACGGTGCTGCTGATAATGCTGATGACATAGCGCTTGAACTTGCCTTACTTGAACAACTCGCCACCACCCATGATTGAAGCCCAACGTAATCCCCACCCCGCACCTTGCTTCTTAACAACCCGCACTCCCCACTCATGATTGAAGCTCAACGTAATCCCCACCCCGCACCCCTCACTCATGATTGAGGCTCGTCGTAACCGTGAAGGTTGGGGAGCAGATTTTGGCACAACAGACCAAATGCCTTCTGACTTGCCTGTCGTTCACAGCGACACACAGCTCGCCAACCTCTTAAGTCAAGGCATCAACCAAGTCCATCTTGTAGGCGGCGATTTGGCACGCACACTCGGTGTGGCACAGCTATCTCAAAGTCAATCAACTCTCACCAATATCGATGCCGCCAAAGTCACCGTCAATAACTCTCAACACTGGTTCGTGGCCCACCTCATCGCACGTCGCAGCTGGTGGCGCGGTCGAATAGTCGCCGTCGCCAATGCATCCTTCTACAAAGATTGGAACATAGCTCCACGCACTCACCCCGGCGACAGCCTCCTTGACATTCTTGACGCTGACCTCCCGCTAAAAGTGCGCTTAGCTGCCCGCAAACGTCTTGTCCTAGGAACCCATGTGCCCCACCCAGATATTTCCCAACGCCGAGTCACCGAAGCCGTCATCGAATTAGTAACTCCAGCCGACCTCTACATAGACGGTAAACACTTAACCCGAGCAGATCATTTCAGCGTCGAGGTGGTGCCTAATGCAATAGAGGCATGGTTCTAGAATGCGCGCCATGTCGCAGGCTGCCAGTGTTTCCTCCAGGGCCGATGTTGACGCCCTCAAGCAACAAGTTTGTGCCGCAGTTGACGCTCTCGCTCCGCAGTTGATCGACATCTCACACCAGCTACATGCCAACCCTGAACTTGCCTTTGAAGAGCATTTTGCCCACGAACTACTAACCGAAGCCGTCCAATCCCACGGGCTGGACGTTCAACGCAGCGCATATGGCCTCGACACCGCTTTTGAAGCCCGCACTCCGTCATATGGCACCGGTGCCACAGTCGCCATGATCTGCGAATACGACGCCCTCCCAGGCATCGGCCACGCCTGCGGACACAACATCATCGCCGCTGCCGGCCTCGGCGCAGGGCTCGCCGCTGCAGTTGTTGCCGAACAAGCCCAAGGCCAAGTCGCTGTTTTCGGTACCCCCGCTGAGGAAGGCGGTGGCGGCAAAGAACTCATGATGCGCGAGGGTGCCTTTGCCGATGTGGATGTCGCCATGATGATCCACCCTGCCAACCATGACCTCCCCAAGTTCGACGCCGTCGCGGTCCATCGTGTCACTGCCAAATACACCGGCCAAGCAGCCCATGCTTCTGCAGCTCCCGAACATGGCCGCAACGCCCTCGACGCTGCCGTGCTCGGCTACAACGCCATCGCTGCCCTGCGCCAACACATCCACACCTACGAACGCATACACGGCGTGTTCACCGATGGAGGCGACAAGCCAAACATCGTCCCGGCATCGGCTGCAGCCGAATGGTATGTGCGCTCGAAAAACCTCGCTCAACTCGAGCCGCTGAAAGAACGAGTCACAAAATGTCTGCTCGCAGGTGCCGAAGCTGCCGGGTGCGAGGTTGAACTGACCTGGGCCGATCCGCCTTATGCCGACATGAACGACATTGACTCGCTAGTCCACGTCTATTGTAAAAACATCGCCAACCTCGGTCGGGATTTCTCCACCGGCGACGACGCCCACGTCGTCGGCAGCACCGATATGGGCAACGTCAGCTACAAAGTCCCCTCTATTCATCCGATGATCAAGGTGTCACCTGCAGACGTCCCAATTCATACGCCTGATTTCGCTAACTACGCCCAAGGTCCCGAGGGTGATGCCGCTGTCATTGACGGAGCAAAAGCCCTCGCCATGACCGCAGTCGACTGCTGGTTTGACGGCACCACTCTTGAAACCAGCAAAACCGAGTTCGCCGAGCTCACATCTAAGTTTGCATAAGGCCCTGTTTTGACGCTGTCACGTGACATATACGCCGTTGAAGAGTTCACCGAAGATGAAGCCCAGGTCCTGCGCCGCTACTTCACTAACGTCGACAAGCCGGTATTTGCCCTAAAAAACCTGCCCGAAGTCGTCAAAGGTGCACTCTTTGCCCGCTACTCCAGAACACACCTAAGCCTGCGCCGCCTTTTCCTCGATGAATTCGCCGACGACGTTGAATCAGAAGGTCAAACTCGAACCGATGACCCCGATATAACCGGCGTCGGTCTACAACATGCCCAAGAGCTCTACGACCGTGTCTTTTTCGACTACGGCGACGACTCCGTAGCCCAGCTCGGCGGCGTGCATCTGGCATGCGAACAGTCGTCCAACCTGTTAACCAAGGTTCTCGAATGGGGCAGGATCATGTCCTACCTTGAGCAAAGCACCCGCTACATCGTTTATGACCAGCGAATCTCCGGCAGATACCGGTTCTTTCGTCCGCCTGAGCTGATGAAATCGCCGCTCGCTGCTCGCTATGTCGGCGACATGGATCGCATGTTCGACGACTACTCGACATTTGCCAAATCCATGAACACGTATTTCGCGGCCAATCTTCCGCGCAACGAAGGTGAATCCGAACTCGCTCACCGTCGAGCAGTCCGCGCCAAAGCACTTGACGCCATTCGCGGAGTGCTACCTGCCGCAACCCTCAGCAATGTCGGCATCTACGGCAGTGGCCAGGGATACGAAGCCCTGTTGTTGCGAATGCGTGCCCACCCGCTGCCAGAGGTTCGCAATTACTCCGATCTCATGTTGGCCGAGCTGCGCAAGATCATCCCATCATTTCTGCGACGAGTGGACGTGCCAGATAGGGGAGTGGTCACCAGCCGCTACCTACAAGACAATGCTGAAGCCTCACAACGCATAGCTAACCTGCGCCTAAGCGACCCCAGCGCAACCACAATGGCCGATGCAGACATCGGTAACAATGCTGCAGACTCCAGCAACAACACCAAAGACACCTCCGCTGACAACGCCGTGCGTCTCCTTGACTTCGACCCCGACGGTGAAGACAAGATGATCGCCGCCATGTTGTACCCCCACTCGTCGCTTCCCGAACATGAAATCGCCGAACAGGTCGCCAACATGACCCCAGCCGAACGCATGGAGATCGTCAACGCCTACTGCGGTGAGCGCACTAACCGCCGACACAAGCCCGGTCGAGCCCTCGAACGCACCAGCTACCGCTTCGAAGTCCTGTCCGATTACGGCGCATTCCGCGACCTGCAACGTCACCGAATGCTCACCATCGACTGGCAGCCACTGTCACCCAAACACGGTTATTACCTCGGCGCAGACCTCATCGACGCCGGCGTCGCCCCCGCCTTCAGTGACGCCATGGAACGCTCAGCAGCCCTATATGAGACCCTTGCCGAAGACTTCGGAGAGCAAGCCCCCTATGCGGTGGCGCTGGCATATCGCATCCGCTATGTCATGCAAATGAACGCCCGCGAAGCCATGCACATGATCGAGCTACGCACCGCCCCCCAGGGCCATCCCTCGTATCGCTGGGTCTGTCAGCAGATGCACAACCTGATCGCCAACCAAGCCGGCCACACCGCAGTGGCGGCCATGATGACCTTTGTGGACCTCAGCTCCGACGCTGGCCTCGGCCGTCTCCAAGCAGAAATCCGAACAGAAGCCAAGGCAACAGCACAAATGGCGTCTAATATCCGCCCGCATCCCAATCTCGTAACGACAGGAGGTGAGGACCATAAGCCCGCAAGCTGATTCAGCCAATGAGCTAAGTAACGATGAGTTCGACGACGACTACGAGGGCACTTCCGACCTTGACGATGATCTCGATGATGATCTCGACGACAACTTAGACGATGATTTAGATGATGATTTAGACGAAGATATCGATGACGATCTTGACGACGACATCGACGGCAGAAATCTTGACAGAAATATTGACGGTGAGGGCTCGGATATCGATGACAACTTGGACGACGAACTAGACGAATCCGATGACGTCCCTACTCCAGATGGTGCCATTGTCGACCCCGAAGACGAAGAAGACATCGACACCACCGACCTTGAATCAGACCTTGAAGAAATCCTGCGAGACCGAGTTGCTTCCACCGACGAAAAGGACGATGAGGACGATGAAGTTGAGCAGGCAACTCCTCAAACACCCGACGGTGTCGCCCCTCAGCGAACTGACGAATGGCGCTGCAATCAATGCTTCCTAATCGTTAGCGCCGGACAGCTAGGCACCAAAGAGTTTCCATCGTGCCCATCGGGTGAAGATCCTTGCGAATCCATCGACAAGATCTTCAAAAAGCCAACCAAGAAAAAACAACCAGAGAAAAAGAAGCCAGCCAAGAAAAAAGAACCAGTCAAGAAAAAAGCAATGGTCTCTAAAGGCACCAAGAAAACGCCGACTACAAAAACCTCATCGAAAACATCTGACAAGAAGACCCCATCGAAGACCTCCACCAAATCAACCACAAAGCCGGCGACGACCACGAAGACACTCGCTAAGACTCCTACCAAGAAGACCAAAAAAGCAACGGTCAAGAAAACAGCGGACAAGGCACCCGCCAAGAAGACCATCGTTGACAAGACCACCGCTGCCAAGACCTCCACTGAAGCGGCCACTAAGAAATCAGCGCCCAAGAAACCTGCTGCGAAGAAAACAACGAAACCAGCAGCAAAGAAGACAACTGCCAAAAAGCCAGCCAAGAAAAAGTAGCCCTCAGCTACACCAGTTCTGCTCCTCACTCTCTTATGGTTGAACTAAGCGAAGCAGCACGCCCTGCAACTGTCGACGACCTTGAGGCACTAACTCAACTCGCTGCCGAAGCGGTTCAAACTTTGTCGGAGCAAAAGGGTGGTCACGTTTGGTCATTACGCGAAGCTCGCACAGAACCTTATGAGACACAACTACGTGCCGACATTGACAACCCCGACACGCTTGTCGCTGTCGGTGTGCTTGATGAACAAGTCTTTGGCTACGGGGTGATCAAACTTGAATCCCTACATGATCAGTCACAAATCGGGATCATCAGCGACATTTATGTCAGCCCTGATGCTCGAGGCGTCGGGCTAGGGGAGGGGCTGGTCGATTTAATGCTGAACTGGGCCACCGATCGTGGATGTGTCGGAGTCGACAGTCTTGCCTTGCCCGGAGACCGTCACACTAAGAACTTTTTTGAAAGCCACGGGCTTGTCGCTCGAGCCATTGTCGTCCACCGCTCCCTCACCCTCAATTAACTTTTCCGCCTTCCGCACCCACTTCTACCCCCTCACCTTTACACACCCACCTCCGACTAGTCGATTAGCGGCCCTTCCACTGCGGGTCACGCTTTTCAATAAACGCTCGCGGCCCTTCCGCAAAATCCTCCGTTTCCGACAGTTTCTGCATCTCCCCAAACGCCGCCCGCATTGCATCTCTGTCTGTCTCGTAGGTGTGTGCAGCAAGGATTAATTGTCGGCTAGCACGCACCGCTAGGGGACTGTTGGCGTTTAACCGCTCCGCTAACGCCAAAGCCGCTTCCAACGCCTGCCCATCCTCGACCAACTCGTTCACTAGTCCGTGTTCATGAGCACGCTCGGCACTTATCGGCTCACCGGTGAGTGCGATTTCCATGGCTATGGCTTGGGGGAGTGCTCGCGGCAGGCGATGTAGTCCTCCAGCGGCGGCAACCAGTCCTCGCTTCACTTCCATAAGTCCAAACTGCGCCGCATTAGATGCCACCCTCAGGTCACACGCCAACATGATTTCAGTGCCACCCGCAAACGTCGGACCATCAATGGCTGCGATAAGAGGCTTAGTGCGTTCTCGCAGCACCAGCCCTGCAAACCCGCCGCGTTTGGTAATCATTTCAGCATTGCGACCCGCCGCAATGATCTTTAAGTCGGCACCTGCACAAAACACCGATCCTGTGTGCGTGAGCACCCCTGTCCAAAGGTTTTCGTCGGCTTCAAGTTTGTCGATGGCATCTTCGATACCTTGGGCTATGTCGGCGTTGACTGCGTTTCGTGCTTCTGGACGATTGAGTGTGATGACGGCGGTATGGCCTTGCGTTTCAAACAACACACTCATGC
>JAAXHB010000079.1 GCA_012271125.1 Actinomycetota bacterium
TCGGTGGTTCCACCGCCGATGTCGACAACCATCGAGCCGACGGGTTCGTTGATTGGCAGGTTGGCACCGATGGCTGCAGCGAGGGGCTGTTCGATGAGGCGGGCTTCGGTGGCGCCGGCTCGCCTGACGGCTTCGATGACGGCGCGGCGCTCCACCATGGTGATCGCCGATGGCACACAGACAATGACCCGAGCTCGGTTCATGCGGTTGACGCCGACTTGTGCGAGCAGCAGCTTGATCATCGACTGGGTGACGTCGAAGTCGGTGATTGCGCCTTTGCGCAGTGGGCGCTGCGCAATGATGTTGCCGGGGGTGCGTCCGATCATGTGGGCGGCTTGGCGGCCGACGGCGAGGACATCTTTGGTTTGGGCGTTCATAGCAATGACCGAAGGCTCGTCTAAGACGATGCCCTGGCCGCGGGCATACACCAGGGTGTTGGCGGTGCCGAGGTCTATGGCAAGGTCACGAACCATGGCTTAGTGCTCTCGGTGACGGATTTGCCGGTCTTTTATGGAACGGTCTTTTATGGGACGACGACGCGATGTGCCCGGCGACGGGCCGACTCTCTTGCCTGACCTGCCGGCGAGTGAGTTGAGGTCGTCCATGAAGGAACGATCATCGCCGCGGCGTTGCGATGCGGTGGTGGCCCACCAGAGCAATATCGACAACAGCGTTGCAACTCCTAGAGCTATGAGCACCACCCAAACGGGTCCGCTCATCTGGTATCCGCTGTTGCCGGGATGATTTTGTTGTTGTCGAGGTTGTTGTTGTCCATGTTGTCGGTATCAATGTTGTCGATGTCGGTGATGTTGGTCAGGTGTTGAGGTTCGAGCCCCCAGCTTTTGCCGCCTTGCCAGCGTTCACGTTTCCAAATAGGCACTGTTGCCTTGAGCGTGTCAATGCCAAAGCGAGCGGCTTCAAACGCACCGTTTCTGTGTGCTGCTGACACTGCGACCACTACTGCGGACTCCCCTATCTGGACTTCGCCAATTCTGTGTAGCAGTGCGATGCGGCCGACGTCAGCCCAGCGTCGCCGCATCTCATCGGCAATTGCCGACATTTTCGGCAGAACCTGCGCCTCGTAAGCCTCATACTCCAACAAGTCCACACCAGGGCGTCCTTGAGCATGGTCTCTAGCAGTACCGGTGAACACGACGGTTGCGCCACAATCGGGGCGGACAACCCAGTCGGCAGCATCTTGTTGCCGGAGTGGGTCTGACGTCAGCAGCAGCCACGTGTCGTTGTCTTTAGGTGGTGGACTTGGCATGGTTCCGGGCCTCGTTTGGCAAATTTTTTCTGTCACCGAGCGGCTTCACGCTTCGAGCCTGCGCTCCGTCTCGTCCGGTGACGCTACCCAGTCTCTCGCTACCGCTCGACGTTCCCGAAATAAATTTCCCAAACTCGCCCCTAACCACACACATTTACAAACCTCCACCCCACACTCCCCTCTCACACCAACTACCACCAGTCCGGCTGCTGTCGACAATGGGTAAAAGAATCTAAGAGAAGGACTTTAGGATTGGGGTTGTGAGTGGGCGACATGCAGCTGAGGGAGGGCCTGATCCCTTTAAAGACCTTGAGGGGCTCGGTGCTGGGCTAGAAGAGGCATTTGCCAAGCTCGACAAAATAAACGAGCGCAAAGAGCAGGGTCGTGGTAGTGCTGATGGTGACGAGGCTGATGTCGCCGGCGGCGCTGATGACGTCGTCGTTAAAGACGGAAGTGACCGTAATGACGCCGGTGGGGATGACGACGGCGGGGAAGAAGGCGCCGGGAAAGAAGGCGACGGAGATGATGTCGTCGTTAAAGAGGGAAGAGACGATGATGATGTCTTTGGGGATGACGGCGGTGGGGATGATGCCGTTGATGATGATGTCTTTGGGGGTGATGTCGTTGGGGATGGAGACGAGGGGGATTGGACGGTAAGTGGCAGCGTCATGTTTGACGTGTCAGGCGGTGATGATTTCGAGGGGCTTGGCGATCTGAATGCGCTTGGTGGGATGGATTCGCTGATGGGGCTGATTGCTAAGGAGATGACTGGCAAGCCGGAGATGCTGCTGCGGCAGTCGCAGATGTTGGCGGGGCGGATGGCGGCGACGGGGGCGAGTGAGCCGAATGTGGACCCGTCGATGCGGTTGGAGTTGGAGCAGTTGATGCGGGTGGCGGAGCTGCGGGTCAATGATGTGACGGGGCTTGATGCGACGCATGGGGCGCCGTTGGAGGTGCGCGGCGTCAATCGCCAGCAATGGATCGGGGAGATGCTCAAGACTTACGGCAAGGTGTTCGGGGCGATGCTCAAGCCGGCGCAGCTGAGCGATATTGAGTCGAGCGGGGCGTTTGAGAATCTGGAGGCGAGCGGGTCTTTTGCTGATGTGCAAGAGACGATGGGTGAGCTAATGGAGAATCTGGGGGTGGTGTTTCGCCCGATGGTGGCGTCGTTTTTGCTGGGGACGGCGTTGGGGCGAGTTGCGACGTATGCCTTTGGGGGGTATGTGTTGCCGATTCCGCGGGAGGCGCCGTTGCTGGTGTTGGTGCCGAACATTTCTGAGTTCACCGACGCTAAGTCGTTGGATAGTTCCGATTTCAAGCTGTGGATTTGTGTGAGCGAGGCGGCGCATCATGCGGTGCTGGGGTTGGAACATGTGCGGGCTCGTTTTAATGAGCTGCTGAGTGCTCATGCGGCGACTTATGAGGGAAATTTGCGTGAGGTCATTGCGCTGGCTAACGACGTGGGTTTTAACGATGACATAGGTTTTAACGATGCCATAAGCGGGGATTTAGGCGGCGGTGTAGGTGATTTTGGGCCGTTGAAGATTGGCGGCATGGACTCAGAGATGATTTCTGATCTGATCGGCACTATTGACTATCCCAATGAGGCACGAGATATTTCCGCGGAACTGCAGGCGTTGGTGGCGGCGGTGAGCGGTTATGTGAGCCATGTAGTGGACGTGATCAGTGCGGATTTGATTGGTAGTCATAAGCGGATTGGGACGGCTTTGCGGCGGCGCAATGCTGATCGGGGGGATTTGGATCGTTATTTGTGTCGCAATTTGGGGATTGATCTAGACGAGGCGCAGCTTGAGCGGGGCAAGGCTTTTGTAGACGGGGTGTTGGAGCGTGACGGCGACCTGCGGCGGTTGTTTAGCGACCCGAAGAATCTGCCAACGCCGGCGGAGGTGGATGCGCCGGGGTTGTGGTTGGCTCGTATTGATATAGGTACTTAGGGGTCGGGTTGGTGGGGTCTGGTTGGGTGTGGGGTTAGTTGAGGTAAGTTCGGGTTGATTTTGGCTGAACGCAGCTGGGCTCGGTAGGCGACAAAGAACGAGAACACGCCGAAGCCAAGGGCAGCGGCGACTATGAACGCTCCGAGGCGAGCGGGCAGCGGGACGAGCACTGGGACTGCGACGGGGATGAAGGCACCGACGACCCATGCCACCTGGAAGCGAGCTTCGAACTTGGCGAAGGATCTGCCGTGGTTGGCGTCGGGGGCGTCGCGTTGAACTAGTGAGTCGAAAGCCAGTTTGCCTATGGCTGCGGAGAAGGAAACGCCGCCGGCGAGCAGGCACAAGCCGAGAAGGTCGCCGGATAAGACAGCGCATAGGGCGCTGACGCAGCCGACTGAAAGTGAGCCGGTGAGGATTGGCTCTTCGCGTATGAAGCGGCGCAGGACTGGTGCGACGCGAACGCCTAGAAAGGCGAAAAGTCCAGCTGCAGCGACCACTAGACCGAAGTGCCATGGCGGTGCGCCGGGGTTGCCGACTACGAAATCTAGATATTCATTGGCTTCGATGCTGGTTGTTGTCGCAGTTCGGCCTACAGCGGTGGCGGCACCGAGGGCAGCACCGTCGGCGTCGACATTTAATCCTTCAGTTCCGCCGCGCAGCTCAAATGCCAGCAGAAACGTCACGAAGCCGACCGCGCCACGCAGCAGTGCCATGGCGGTGCTTGCCGACAAGATGGTGACGGCTCGAAGAGTGGCGCGCTCGGTGGAGCTGATCTTTTCCGGTGCTGGTGCGATTCGTGGCAGGCGCAAGGTGACGACAGCGGCAAAGCCATAGCCGATCATCGCGCCGGCTGCTGCCAGCGATGGGCTGGCGATCCAGACCAGAGCTGCTCCAATACCGGCACCGATGAGGCTCATGACCGCACTTAGCAGAGCTAGGCGGCTGTTGGCTTTGATTAGGTCTGATTCGACCGGCACACAATGCGGCACGACGGAGCTTTTTGCCACGGCGTAGCTTTTTTGCAGTATTAATAGTGCGAAGGCTTCGGGGAACAGCCAGAGCGTGTCGATGTGGTTGATCATCAAAAAAGCGATGACGGCACGACCAAAGACGGTGATGATGATCATGAAGCGTCTGCCGTTGGCGAGGCGGTCGATGACAGGGCCGATCAGCGGGGTGACAACGGCGAAGGGTGCCATTGTTAACGCGAGGTAGAGCATGACCCGGTCGCGGGCGGCGTCGGGGCTGATCGAGAAAAAGATTGAACCGGCTAAGGCGACTGCGATGATGGCGTCGGTGCCGGAGGCGACGGCGTGGACGCGGATTAGGCGTTGAAAGGGGCTAAGTGCTGGTGTCGTCGTCGGAAGTCTCGTCGCCAGCTTCGGCGGTCGTGCCGTCGAAGCCATCATTATCAGTGGCGTCGTCATTGTCGTCGTCAGCTTCTGTAGTCGTTGCGTCATCGTCGTTGTCGTCGGCAACTTCGGCGGTCATGGCGTCATCGTTGTTGTCGCTATCGTTGTCGTCCGCAGCTTCGGCGCTCGTGGCGTCGAGGCCATCATCATCGTCATCGGAATCTTCATCATCGAGGTCTTCGCCGAGTTCCCAGACAACGTCAATATTTTCACGCTCGGCGTCGCGGACTACTCGCAGTCGGTTGCGTCCGAACTGTGGATCGTGCGGGGGTAGCAGCAATAGGCGTGCTCGGGCTCGGTCGCCGAAAGCGTCCATGATCTCGGGTTCGCCGTAGAGGGGCTCTATTGCCCAGTGGGGGGCAACCGGGCCGAGATATGTGATCGTGACCCGCCCGACTGGTGGTTCTTCTAGCTGTTCAGCTGTTGCTGCCATTACTTGTTGCTTGCGTCGGCAGCGTCATCGGCTGTGTTGTCGTTGGCTGGTTCTGGGGTCGATTCTTGGGCGCCTTCTTCGAGGCCGGACTTGAACTCTTGTTGGGCGCGTCCTAATGAGCGGGCGAGTTTGGGTAGCTGCGTGCCGCCAAAGACAAGCAGGATCAAGACGAGGATGATCACTAGCTCTTGTGCTCCTAGGAAGGCGAGGATGGCAGCCATTGGGTCAAAGGCTAACGGTGAGCCTCTAGGTTCGTTAGCGGTAAGAGTTGCTTGGTGGGTGGGTTGGCTGTGAGTTGTGTCATACCCCTCCAATAGTGTTTTTTGACATCGATGTAATTACATTGTTGAGATTACTCCAACAATTATTTGGGGTGCCAAATTCAAGACAGCTGGGAGGCTGACATGCAACTGACAGAAATCAACAACACGGACACCGAATACGACTTCACCGACACGGCATGGCGTGAGCACGCCAACTGTCTTGGCGTCGACCCGGAGCTGTTTTTCCCTGAGCGTGGTGTTTCCACCAAGGAGGCCAAGGAGGTCTGCCGGGGATGCGAAGTGCGAGTGGAATGCCTTGAGTACGCCATCGCCAACGGAGAAAAGTTCGGGATTTGGGGTGGTAGGAGCGAGCGTGAGCGTCGAAAGATTCGGCGGGAGCGCACTAAGGGTCGCCGTGATGCTGTGGCGGGTATCGCTTAGGTCGGGGTGGGGTGTGCGGGGGTTTGGTCGGGAGTGCTGTGCTGATGCGCGGGTTAGCTGACTAGGCGGTGTTTTCGTTCGAGGAAGTCCATTAGCACGTAGCTGCCGAGGTTGCGGTTGGTGGTGTAGAAGGCGCGACCGCCGTTTAGTTCGCACATTTGTGTGACGAAGCTGTTGAGCGCGGGTGACGGCTCAAGCATGAAGGTGTTGATGCGGATGTCGGCTTTGGTGCATCTGGCGACTTCGTCGAGGGTGGTGGTCAGGGTCTGTGGTGCTGGTGGGTAGCTGAAGAAGGGCGTGCCGGATTCTCCTATGTGGGCGGTGGGTTCGCCGTCGGTAATCATGATGATCTGGCGATTTGCGGACTGGTGGGCGAGCATGCGGCGGGCGATTTGTAGCCCGTGGTGCATGTTTGTGCCGTAGATGTAGTCCCAGCTGAGGGCGGGCAGTGACTCCGGGGGGACTTCGCGGGCGGTGTCATTGAAGGCGACGATTCCGAGGTAGTCACGGCGGTAGCGAGTGGCGATTAGGGCATGTAATGCCATGGCGACTTTTTTAGCGGGCAGGAAGTTGTTGCGCATTGGCATTGACAGGGATAGGTCGAGCATCAACACGGTTGCTGAGCGGACTTGTTGTTCGGTTCGTTCGATTTCGAAGTCGTCGGGGTGGAGTTGGATTTTGGATTTGCGTGAGCCGCGGGGGACGGCGTTGAAGAGGGTTTTGGTGAGGTGGAGGTTGAAGGGGTCGCCGTATTCGTAGGGCTTGGTGTCGGTGCTGCGTTCGTGACCGATGCCGTCGCGTCCGATTTGGTGAGTGCCAAGCAGGTCGGGGTTCAGGTTGGAGAACAGGTCTCGCAGGGCGGCTGCGCCGAGTTTGCGGATTGCTTTGGGAGTTAGCTCTAGACGTTGACCTGCTATGCCGGCGAGGTTGTTGTTGATTAGGGATTGGACGCTGTCATTGAAGGATTCGAGATGGGCGATGAGATCGTTGACATCGTTGAGGAGGTTGTTGAGGGCTTCGGATAGTTGGCTGGGGGTGGAGTCTTTAGGCTGAGGGGTGTGGGATGCCTCTCGATTGTCGTTGTCATCTTCATTGGATTTTTTATTTGGGATGTGGCTGGCCCGGTTGGGTTCTTCGCCATCGTGTTCCTGTTCGTTGCTGCGTGCTACCTCTTCTATCAGGGGTGGAAGTGGCATGGGAACCCCGACGCCCCCAAGTTTTACCAGCCCTTGTGGGGCCCTGAGAAGAAAAAGCTGGATCGCATCCGGGAGTATCGAAAGCAGGTCGCTGCTGATCGAGAGAACTTTGCCAAGAACTCCCATCTGTACAACGTCAGCTCCGAGAACGTCCATTCCGTCGACTATGACGTCGGAGGCACCACCACCCTCGATGAGGGTGTTAGTGATGGAAG
>JAAXHB010000080.1 GCA_012271125.1 Actinomycetota bacterium
CCGCCGATGCGACCGCCGCGGCGCAGGTTTTCGAGGGTGTTGATGGTGCCGAGCACGCGGGTGCGATCCGATGCGGCTTGGACTTCTGTGACGATGGTGGCGGCGTCGGTGCCGTCGGCGGCGAGTTGGGCGGCGGCGATGACGAGGTTGCCGAGGCCGGCGGTGACCGAGCCGCTGTCGACTATGTGGGTGCGTTGACGGAGGTCGTCGTTGAGGTTTGCGGCGCCGGAGATAGCTGATTCCATGGTTGCGGAGATTTGTGAGGATAAGTTGATGCAGACGACGCTGTCGCAGTCGTTGTCGAAATGTTTGGTGAAGGCTTGTGTGAAGCGGCCGGGTGAAGGGGCGGCGGTTTTGGGGAGCTCTTCGGCGGCTGCCATCTTTTTGTAGAACTCGGTGGTGGTGATTTGTTCGCCGTCGACATAGTCGGTGTCGCCGAAGCTGATGAAGAGGGGGACGACTTCCACGCCTAGCGCGGCGGCGTGGTCGAGTCCGAGGTCACAGGAGCTGTCGGTGACTATGCCTACCTTGGTCATGGCTTTAGTTTCACACATTCGGGGGTGGATGGTGGTGCGGGAGCGCGGGGGCGATGGTGGGTGCGGGAGTGAGCGGAAAGCAGGTGAGTTAGTGAGGGCGGCGAGCGCGAAGCAAGCCGGAGCGCTTGGCGATACGGGTCCACCAGAGTGCTGTGAGGATTGTGGCGGCGATAGCAGCGAGTGCACCGATGCCGGCCACGGGGATGAGTCGGACTTCGGCGGTGATTTGGCTGAGCAGCAGGGCTTCGCTGGTCATGAGGATTTGGACTTTGCCGGATGACTCGACTTTGACGGGGAGTTGGAAATGGTTGCGACCGGGGTGGAGTGTTAGTTGGGTCGGGTCGGCGAAAACGGTTAGGTCGGTTGCCGTTGTGGGAGCGAATTGCAGAGTGACTTGAACGGGCACGGGTTGGCCATTGACGATTGTTAGGGGCAGGTCGGTGTTACGGGAAAAGGTGGTGACTCGGTCGGCTTGTTCGATGGTGATGCCGGAAGTGCCGGAGGTGATTTGGCGGTCGATGGAGGCAAGGAAGGCGAGGCGGTCGGCGGCGGTGAGTGAGCGTGAGGCACTAGTGGCGAGCTGGGCGTCAAGCAGGGGCAGGGTGGTGGTGTCTGTTCGCAGTGATTCGTAGGCGGCGAGGCGGTGGGTGGTGGCGATTCGTTGGGTCAGGTAATGCTGGGCCTCCGCGATGGTGAGGTCGTTGGTGGGGGGTTCGGGGAGTGGGTCGGTGAGTGATATGGCGGTGATAGAGGGGTGAGTTGTTAGATCGATGATGGCAGTGGCAGAAATTGGGGGAGAGGTGAGGAAGTCGATTGTGGCTTGGGTTGGTGGGGAGTCAAGGAGTGTGATTGGTGAAATTGGGAATAGGTCGTTGGCGATGCCGAGCTGGTAGTTGTGGATAATGACGTCGTCACCGCCGGCGGCTAGGAGTGAGTTGACGTCTAGGGATGTCCAGGGTGTCATCAAGACGGTGATGTTGTCGTCGTTAAGAAGGGAGATGATTTGCTCGGCGGTTTCGGCGTGTCCGGCGAGTTGAAGGGAGTCGATGGTCTCGGCGCTGATTGCGACCGCTATGGGCATTTCGTCTGGGATGGAGTTGAGATGATCAAGGAGGGTGGTGATAGCGGCTTGGTTGATGTTGACGCCTCCGTTGGTAGTGTGGGCTGGAGGTAGGCGCAGGTCAAGGACGACCGTGGTGGGTGACTCTTCTTGGGCTGAGGCCGGGGTGGTTGCGAGTGCAGTTGTAATGAGCAGAGCTACCGCTATTGCTCTGGCAAACACGGGCTGAACTTTAGAGTTTGAGCTAGTGAGTGCTGAAGTGGCGTTATCTAAGCCGTTACCTGAATCGTTAAACGAGATGCGGGCAAAGGCGATGCCGTTGGCTGAACCTATGACGGCGGCTGGGTACTCGTTGTATTTGGTTGGTGGGGCGGTGCGGGATTCGTTGTTGGATTTGGGGGGTAAGGGGGGCGATGACATTGACTGCACTACCGACGCGAGGCCTGAGCAGATTCTTTCCGTTGTTGAACCGGTGGCGTCGACGACATGGACTACGGGTCAGGCTTTTGGAACCATTGGCTGCGTTATTAGCGGGCAGGCATATGAGGTAACGACGTATCGGGCTGACTCCTATGAGCCGAACTCGCGCAAGCCGATAGTGGAGTTTGGGACGAACATTGAAGACGACTTGTTCCGGCGGGATTTCACGGTCAACGCGATTGCTTGTGATATTGGCAGCGGTGAGTTGGTTGATCCGTGCGGTGGGCAGGCTGATTTGCGGGACAAGGTTTTGCGGACGCCTTTAGAGCCGGAGGTGTCTTTTGCTGATGATCCGTTGCGGATGTTGCGGGCGGCGAGGTTTGCTGCTCGTTATGAATTGACACCAAGCGTGGAGCTAGTGGCAGCGGCTACCGAAATGCGAGATCGGTTATCGATTGTGTCGGCTGAGCGGGTTTTTGCTGAACTGGACAAGCTTATGAAACTTGAGAAGCCAGAGAGCGGGTTTAGTTTTCTGGCCAAGACCGGACTAATGGTTCAAGTGATCCCGGAGTTTGGAACTGTGGGCCACGACTGGGGTCTTGAAGTCAGTCAAGTGAGTACGGCTATCGCACAAATGGTGAGTGCTAATCAGGACTACACACAACGCTGGGCAGCACTGTTTCAAGGCATGGAAGTGAGCACTGCAGCTTTTCGCATGCAAGAAATGCGTTTGCCAACCGAACTAATTAAAGACATAGCTACCTTGACCGCAGCAACTGAAAGGCTGAAGCAGGCGTTTGAGACGGTTTCAAATGAGCGGAGATTTATTCATGAATTTGGAAGGGTCGCAAAACAAGCACTTCAATTTCAAGCTACAAATAATGCCATCTTTAGGCAAATGGTGGAGGCTGCAGATAAAAACTTGGAGCCGTTTCGGCACGTAGCAGAGGCATGGGAAAAAATGATGGAGCCGGCTAGGCAGGCGGCAGAAGTCGTGGATAAGGGCCTTGAATCATTTAGGCAGGCGGCAGAAGTCGTGGATAAGGGCCTTGAATCGTTCACGCAAGTAGCGCAGACAGGGGACAAAAGCTTGGAATCAGTAAGGCAAGTTGTATCACAAACCGAAATTGGCAAGAAGTTGGGTCAAGAGTTAGAACAAGTGAGTCTTAACTTAGGGGTGGCGGTAAGTGGGGAAGATGTGATGGAGGCGGTGGGGATAGAAGCGGGGCCAAAGGTAGGTGAGGCACTGGATTACTTGCAGGAGCTGGTATATGAGAACGGGCCGATGAGCCGCGAAGAGGCGTTGAAGGCACTAGAGGATTGGGAGGGTTAGGGGGTGGAACGATTGGGCCTAGAAACCTCCTAAGGCCAAGTTGGAACAATTGGTATTGCGCGGAGGGTCGGTGGTGGATTCGAGGTTGTTGTCGGCTAGAGCAGTAAGACCTTTGAACGCGTGACGGAAGGCAGAGGGTTATGTCTGGTTTGTTGGCTACACGTGTGCACTAAAGTGCCGAACGACGTTAGAGGCCGTACAAAGTTAGGGTTTCACGTAGTTTGACACGAGGATTTGAAGGGCCTAGCCAAAGATGGGTAAGGCCATATTTGCTAAATCCGTCGGCTGTGATACCCTCAAAACATGACCTCGCAAGTCGTTGCGTCGCCGGTCAAAAACGACCATCCAAGAACAGTTTTGGAGACCGCCCATGTTCGCCGTGCTGCGGCATCAAATCCCGTCTTATCTACGGTTGAGTCCAGCACAGAATTACGGGAATGGGTGTTGCAACAAATCCCTGGCACCTACATCTGGTCCGAAGACCTACATCGGATACATCGCGCCCCTGAAAAGGTTTTGGATGCACTATGCAACTCAAACAGCCACCGCATTCAAAAGGTTGAAGAGAGCGTTTACTGCATCCTCGACAAAGGTCACGTCGCTGAACTTGGGTTTGATCATTATTTGCTCCCCGATGCCGGCGTTCAACGAGCCGGAGCTGGCTCTGGCTACTACCGTGCCACCGCTTTAAATGCTATGTGCTGGTCATGGCATCCCACTCGTCAGACATTGATTAGTGCCCTCAATGATGTTACAACTATCGAACCATTTGTCACATTTAAGAAATCAGACAACCTTCGACGTAGGTTGTTGAATCCAGTAGAAGTATCAGTATTAGAAGCGATGCTTGCTGTTAATGACAGCTGCCCACATCGCGATTGGGATACTCGCTATGAATGGTTCATCACAGGCTTCAGTATCAGCCGTCTCGCAAAAAACGCGTTTGTGCGGATGCCACTGCTAAGAGAAGTTGCAGAACATGAAACCCTTAGACGCCCAGAGGCGTTCTGGAAAGAATTCGACGAACTCAGCCGTGCTTGCCCTGATCGGCTTGAGGCAATTGATGAATCACGGATGGATGATCTGTTCGTTGCCGTGTGACAGGCATAGTCCTAGACAGGTTACGCATGGTTGATCTTGACCCATTCGGCATCACGCCAGGAGCAGCGGGACTTGCCGGCAACCCCGAGATGTTTCTTGATCTCGCCCAAAAAGCAAAAGTAACCTTCGGGTTAAACCTGCCTCAGGTTATACACAACTATCACTTAGTTGTTCTTCTATATCACATGTCTCAAATTCCAGGTAGTGAAATAGTCGTAAATAACCGTGCCGAAACAGCTTCATTTCAGGTCGTTCTAATTGGAGGAACGAGCCTATCTGCTGCTTGGGAAATCAGTGATCGGTTTTCAGTAGACGTTGACATTGAAGAGATGACCGACAATCCAGAATCGTTGTCCAATTCAGCCATAATAAACGCGCTTAAGGCGATGGCTAAAGCAATCAACCTCCAACAGCTAGAAGCATTGCCGGGTAGTGGCTTCAACAAAGAGCGCATGTATTTGAAACATGAATACCTCATAGGACACGATAGAAAAGCCGGAATAGCTCTCAAACTCGAAGCGTTCATACGAGAACACGATCCGACCATTGTCGCCCCCTGCCCTGTTCGCTCGTACATGGGAAGAGTTGCAGATAGTGACATGCTCGCTCGGTATCCAGAACTCGGCGGGTTCGAGTTGTTATGTCAAACCCCAGACGCCACCGCTGTAGCAAAACTAGATGCCATACATCGTAGAGCAGTCCACCATCTTTATGAAGAACTGGTTGAACGAGTGCGAGATATTTATGACACCGCTTCCATTGCCAAAACGCCGTGGGGCAAACTTTCCAATGAACGGATTATTCACCTATCCGAACGCGCAATCAACGGACCGGCGATTGTGCCGTCAGCGCCAAGACCACCAGGCGGATACGTAAATAGTCCAGCTTTTGATCCAAACACGGACGCATACGCAGCCCTGAAACGCGGGTACCTTGACCTCCCTGAAACCCTGGGCATCGTTAACCTGCCAGACTTCGAAGAAGCAGTCGAGCTAACTCGTTCTATAGATCTAGGCCCAAACTAGAACCGACCAATCTTCAGGTCGTGGTGGCTGGCAGCTAACCGACACCGAATACCAAACCCGCCGCGACGACCTACCTACCTCAAAGTTAGACAAGTCTGACTAGCTGTCTTACCAAGCAGATTCTTGAGGTTGCGGTGCCGAAGACTCAACTTTGAAAAAGTTTGAAAACTGAGCTGGTCGCCGGATCGTCAACAGGAGCTGCTGACCTGCCTCTTCAAGGCTCATAAAAGCCTCTAATGTCATTGGTTTCTCAGAAGGCCGCACCGCATCAAACAAAGGGTCGATCTCCGAATAGTCAACCTCAAACGGTGCAACCCCCTGGACTTCAACAATATAACGATTACCGACGGATTTCGTAAACAAAATCCACGACACCGACCGGAAGTCAAACTCCATGTTTATCCTCCGCAGCCGTAGCAGTGAGTGAGTAAAATAATTATTGCGGTGAGTAGCGATAATGCGGCGAACAATTCACCGAACTTGAAACGATGGTTGGAATCCATAGAAGTGTTGAAACCAAACTATAGCCAGTTTTGCTGCACGAGCTGACTGGGGATAAGAACGCCACAGATAGTCGTTAGCGTTTACTTCTGTGACCCATTCGTTGCATGATTCAGCTATGTTGATTTCATATCGTGTTGGTGCAAAAAAGCCTTCATAAAACTCTTCGAGATACACAAGTTTGGCGTCGGCTGGGATGACGGCCTGGCATTGTTCAACCCATGTGGTGTAGTCGGATAGTCGACAACCGATGTCGTGCTTGCGATCTGGTTGATGGTTGGGAGTGCAATCTTTGACTAGTGGGTCAATGATGGTAGCGCAGTTATGCCAGCCGTAGAGTTCCGGCACTTGTGAACTTCCGGCACCGAGCCGAAAGTGTTCTTTGAATCGCCACCAGTATTCCCAATAAATACAAGTGGGGTCGGCACCGAGGTAGTCAAGGGCGGCTGAGATTTCGGCGTTCCAAGCGTCTCCGCACAGGTCGTTTGCGCCTAGCGGACAGATTACATTGTCGTAGAGGTGTTTGATGTCGCCTCGGTCAACACCGGTGAGTCGAGGAATGAATTGGGCATAATATCGTTCGCCTTCAATGAACCCAACACCGAATTCGTTGCGGGATTGAGCACTTTGATGATCTGCTGCGGCGGGGTGCCGGGTTGGGATTTCAGTTTTTGGGTTCCAGTCGTTCCATCGGTCTGGTGGACCGATGACTGGTGCGATTGAGACTGGAACTGTAGTTGTAGTAGTAGTGGTGGTGGTGGTCGTTGATGTCGTAGTCGTCGTGGTGGCTGGTGCCGGTTCAGGTTCAGATGGGGTGTTGTTTTCAGTGCTGGTGGTGGGTGAAAGTTCGTCAGCAGGGGTTTGGGGTTCGGTTGGTTCTTCGTCGAGCATTGGTTCAGATGTGGGTTTATTGATGACGATTGTGGTTGTAGGTTTCGGTGTGGTGGTTGTTGTGGGTTAGTGGGTTCGGGGTTGGTGTCAATGTCAGGGTCGACAACCACTCGAGTAGTGGTCGTTGCGGAGGTGGTGTCAGGTTGTTGGATGCCGGCAAGGTCTTGCGGGTCGCTGGTACCGCAGGCGGTAAGAAATAGTGCAAAGATTAGGGTGAACGCGATTACGTTTGTTTTCATGGGTTTGAGTAAGATAAATTGATGTGTTCGCAGAGACCAATTTATTAGTTCAAATGAATCGGTAGCCAGCGTACGCAAAGCTGATTATAATCACCACCGAGAACAGCGGATTATGCCTCATTTGTGTGCTACACGTTTGCACTAAAGTGCCGAGCGGTGGGGGAGTGGTGTACATGCTTAGGCTTTCATGTAATTTGACCCACGAGGTTAAAGAGGCTTAGGCAGTCCCGAACAGGGCGCGATGTTCGCAAAATACGTTAACTTATGCCCTCAAAACATGACCCCCTCAATCCGGTGCACTAGAGACACAATTCAGACCGTCGGAAATGGCGTCGAGCCCCCATTCAAGGATGCAGTGAAGGTTGGATGACGCACACACTAGAAGAAGCTAAGGACACTGCCGGTTTGTTGTCGTGGGTGTTGCAACAAATCCCTGGCACTTTCATCTGGTCTGAAGACCTGAGTTGTCTACACTGCGCCCCTGAGCAAGTTTTGGATGAATTAAGTAGTTCAAACAGTCAACGCATTCAAAAGGTTGAAGAGGGCGTGTACTTCATACCGGAAGCAGATCATGTTGCTGAACTTGGATTTAATCATTACCTGCTCCCCGATGCCGGCGTTCAACGAGCAGGTGCAGGCTCCGGATACGCGAACGCCACTGCCGTTCACGTAATGCGCTGGTCATGGCACCCAACACCCAAAACCTATATCAGCACCCTCAATGACGTATCTAGCGCCTCAGCGTTAATCACCTTTGAGAGATCATCTAACCATCGGCGGCTCTTGCTTAACGCCGCCGAAGTGTCAGTCCTTGAAGCGTTGCTTGCTGTCAACGCCGGCTACCCGCATTTCGACTGGCAACATCGCCACCGGAAATTTGTCACCGGACACAGCGTAAGTTGTCTCAGTGATAACGCTGTAGTGAGCATGTCAAAGCTGCGTTGGGCAGCCGAAACCGAAGAGCCGTCCCAACCCGACGTGTTCTGGAGCGAACTCAATCACCTAAGCCGTGATTGCCCCGACCGCCTGATCTCATTAAGTCATGATCAACTAGTCGACGCCCTTGAAATAACAAGTTCCTTAACTCACCACGCCACAAACCCTGAGCACACTAAGCAAACAAGAACGACTAGCTCGGCCAAAAGCCCCGGGTTCGCTAGGTCAGGTGGGAACGATTGGGGCTAGAAACCTCCTAAGGCCAAGTTGGAACAATTGGTATTGCGCGGAGGGTGTTGAGTAGGGGGTTGGTGGTGGATTCGAGGTTGTTGACGGCGCTGATGATGTCGTCAACAAGAGATGGTTCTAAGCAGGTTTGTGTGAGATGGCGGAACTTAGACTCGACTTCGTTGGTGGTAAAAGGGTCATGCATTGAACCTCGTTGGCCTATGACTTCTTCTATATAAGTAGTGCCGTCGTCGAGGGTGATTTCAAGGTGGCCTGCCATTTTCCAGGCGTAGGTTTCGTCATAAGCGGGGTCAACTCGAAGAGGGGCGACCTTGGCCTGGAGCTGGGTCAGGGGGGCTGCGCTGAGTTGTTGGTAGGTGTCGGGGTCGGCAGGGTCGGCGAGAAAGGCGGCGGCAATATTGAAGCTGGCGCTGTATTGAGCTGCCATGATCGTGGTTGTGTCGCGCAGGTCATTTTGTTCGGCGGCTTTAGTGGAGGCGTAAGCGGTGATGGTTTCTATGCGGTCAGGGTCGAACTGGTCTCGAAGCTGTTGTGCTGCCTGGATGAGGGGGTGGATATCACTGCAGGCTGCGTAGGGCTTGATGGTGATCTCATCGATCATCCAGCGTTCGCCGAGGCGGTCTGTGAGTAGCTCGGCTTGGGGGTTGGTGCCCATGACTTGGCAAAAGCCGTAGCGGCCATCGAGGCCGGCAGTTGGGCCGTTGAAGCCGTCGGCGGCGAGCAAGGCAGCGGTGAGTCCGCCTTCGGCGGCGCGGGCGGCGTGGAGACGCTTTGTGTCGCCGCCGCTGTTGACGAACTCCATTACCCCGCTTGCAAAAGTTGCGGCTATGCCAAAAGCTGCGGTGAGCTGTGTGGAGGTGAGTCCTAGGAGATGAGCGGCGGTGGCGGCTGCGCCGAATACGCCGGATTGGCTGGTGGGGTGAAAGCCACTGAGCATGTGGGAGGCTGGACCGACAGCGATACCGGCTCTGCCCATGGCTTCGTATCCGAGGGTGATGGCGTCGAGGAGGTCAGCGCCAGCGGCGTGGGGTTGGGTGAGGGCTAGGGCGACTGGGACACAAACAGCACCTGGGTGTGAGATGGCTTCCTCGTGGACGTCGTCAAGTTCAAAGGCATGAGCTGAAGCACCGTTGGCGAAGGCTGCCATCGCAGGCGTTGTCGCAAAGCCAAAACCGATGGCAGGAGATGTGCCGGTGCCGCCGGTGCTTTGGGCATGGCGGGCTGCTAATTGGCTCCAGGGTTGACGGGCACCGAAAATGATTGCGCCGAGGGTGTCGAGCAGGCATCGGCGTGCCTGCTGTCGTCGTTGCTCAAGTTCGCTTGGGTTGCTGGTTAGGAAGGTGGCGAGAGTTTGGGTCGCTGACGTTGTCGTCAAGAGGAGAGGTCGCGGCGGAACAGCGATTGCAGGTGCGGGACGGTGTCTTCGGTGTGGACATTGCCCACGCCGTTTGGATCAGTGATCAGCGGACCTGGCACGTATCCACGGCTCGCAACGCCCTTGTGGACCGATTCCATGATCGAAAAATCTTCGGCGACGGTCGTATCCCAGTCCAAGGTGATCTTGTCGCTTTGAACCGAGTTGGGGCTGGGCGTGTCAAGCCACCATTCACGAATCAGCAGAGTCTGATGTGGGTTGAGGGGCACCCAGCGGAAGGTGTTCAGCTCGCCGCCGGGGTAGCACTGAATCGCCGAGGAGGGCCACACGTAAAACGCCACATAGTTGGCGACGTCACCACCGTAGGGTCCGACGTAGTCACCGGCTTGAGCGGCGGCGGATTCAGATTGGTGACGGATCACGTCGTCGTCGCAGTGAATTCGATAGCTCGCAGCATCGACCACGGACTTTGTAAATGCCTTGTGGACATTGGGGCAGTGGTAGCACTCGTTGTAGTTCTCGACGGCGATCTTCCAGTTGGCGTCAATGCGATGGGTGCGTCGATGCGCAAGGAAGCGATTGTGTGAGTCGGGGGCGGCGGCAAGGATTTGAGCTTCGACACCGGTGGCGACGCTGGCGAGGGGGGCGGCGTTGAGGTCGAGGTTGACCCAGAGGAAACCTGCCATTTCTTCGCAGCGCACGGTTGGAATGGTCATTTCGCCGACGTCTTCGCCGCGGGCACGAATGAGCTTGCCGTCGAGTCCCCATACCCAAGCGTGATAAGGGCAAGTGAGGGCGTTGAGTTTGGATGGCTCTGCTGTGTCGTTGCAGGGGGCGGTGCCGTTGGAGGTAGGGGTTGCGGCGAGGTTCAGGCAGGTGTTGTGGGGACTGTCGTCAAACAGGAGTTGATGTCCGCGGTGTTGGCAGACGTTGTAGAAGGCGTGGCGTTGGGTGCCGTCGTGGGTGACGATGACCTGGTCGTTGCCAACGGTGGCCATGATGACTTGGCCTTTTTCGCTGACCTGGGAAACATGGCCGATGAAATGCCAGGAGTGGGCAAAGACAAGATCCATTTCGGCGGCGAAAATGTCGGGGTCGTTGTAGTAGTGCCCAGCGAGGCCGACAGTGTGGCCGCTTGGTGTGATGGTGGGCTCAGCCGGAGCGGTGATGGTCGACATGTCGGTGCCCGTTGTTTCGGTAACGGTCATGGCAACTCCTTTAGAGCATCGATTAGGTGATCCATATTCTGCCTGTGCGAGACGTCGCTTCGCAAGAACTTGTCGTCGAGGCCTCGGAAGCTGATGGCACCGTCTTTGACGATGACGCCTCGTTCGAGCAGTCCTTCGAAGGCTTTGGGTGAGCTGATGGAGTCGTCGATGATTTCGATGAGGAAGAAGTTGGAGCGGGTGTTGGGGACCATGCGGAAGCGGTCGAGTTCGGTGTCGAAGCGTTGTTGGATGTAGGCGCGGGAGTCGGTGATTAGGTCGACGGTGGCGCTGGTGTGGGCGGTGTCGTCGAGGGCGGCGATGCCGCCGGCGAGCTGGAGTTGGCCCATGTTCCAGGTGGGTTTGACTGCGAGCAGGGCGTCGATTATGGGTTGTGACGCCACGCCGAAGCCGACTCGCAGACCGGCTAGGCCGAAGGCTTTGGAGAAGGTGCGCAACACGATCAGGTTGTCGTACTCGGCAGCGAGGTGGATGTAACCGTTTTTGTGGTCGGTGTTGGAGGGGTCGTTGGGGCCGGCGTAGTGGACGTATGCCTCGTCAAGGACGACAAGGGCACCGGAGTTGTTGGCGTTATTAGTGACGTTGTTGACGCCGGTGTCAGTAGATGCTGCGGCTTCGATGATGCGACGGACGTCAGCTTCGGTGAGCCATGTGCCCGAAGGTGAGTGCGGGTTGGTGATGAAGATGACTTCGGTTTCGAGTGTGATGGCGGCGATGTAGGCATCGGGGTCGAGTGCCATGGTGGTGCGGTCGGTGGCTTCGTGGACGAGCACGGGTGTGCGGCCCTCGGCTTCGGCGAAGAGGTGGTAGATCGGAAAGCAGGGGCCGGGCATTTGGATTTTGCCGCCGGGGGAGCAGAAGGTGCGGATTATGAGCGAGATGAGTTCGGTTTCGCCGGCACCGCATATGTAGCTGTTGGGGTTGTCGCTAGCGGCGGGGTAGGTCTCGGCGAGTTTTGCACGCAGCGGTTCGGCGGTCCAGGAGGCGTAGAGGTCCATGTTGGCGACGGCTTCGGTAACGGCGGCAACTGCAGCGGGGGAGGGACCGAGGGGGTTTTCGGCTGAGCCGAGTTTGGCAATTTCTTGCGGGTCGATTCCGTAGCGCGCTGCTACATAGTCACGTGGCAGGCCGGGTTGGTAGTACTCGGGGGCTTTGAGCCAGTCGTGTGCGAGTTTCATGTGGGTGTCCTTTGGGTGAGGGTTGAGTCGGGTGGGGCTAGGGGGAGTCGGGCGTGTAGATGCCGGCGGAGCGTCGTCGTTGGTGGAAGGCGTCGATGGCTTGGGCCGCGTCGATGGTGGTGTCGGCAGCCATGAACGCCAGAAGAGTTTCTAAAAGCGCGGCGGCGGCGACGATGCTTGAGTAATACTGCGGCGTGCCGGTTGGCACTGCGAAGGCATGGTCGGCGGTGATGCAAATTGGCGAGGTGCGACTGTCGCTGATGGCGATGACGGTGACGTCTTGTGCGATGGCGAGCTGTGTGGCTTCGACGATTTCGCTGCGGTAAGGGGAGAAGGTCATGGCAACGAGCACGTCGCCTTTGGTGAGGTTGGCGATGTCGTCGAGGGCGATCCGGCCTGGTGCGGGGATGGTCGTGGCTTGTGAGCCGATCATCGCCGCCACATAGCAAAAGTTTTCGGCGAGTGACTTGGCGGTGCCGACGCCGAGAACGCTGATGTGTTTGGCGGCGAGGATTGCGTCGGCAGCGTTCTTGAGCTCGTCGGCGTCGAGGCTTTCATATAGCTCTTCGATGTTGCCAAGGGCGGCGGCGGCGAGCTGGGTGAGAAGTTCGCCGTGACGTCCGCGAGCGTTGATTGATTGCAGCCAACGGGCGCGGTCGGTGAAGGAGGGTGCGGCTTGGGCGGCGGCGGATCGGAACGGCTTGCGAAAGGCTTCGTAGTTGTCGAAGCCGATGGAGCGAGCCATGCGGACCATCGTGTTGGGTTGCACGTCGGCTGCATCGGCAAGTTGGCGCATAGAGAGCACGCCGATTTCGCCAGGGTTGTCAATGGTGTAGCGGGCTGCCTTGCGGACTTGGGGACTCAAGCTGTGAAGTGCGGTTTGGAGCTGGCGCAGCGTGTCCTGCCCGTTGTCGTTGCAGCCGGTGACGTGGGTGCGGTCGCAGTTGTCGTCATGGGTGTTAACAACAGCGAGGCTCACACGATCATGCTACATGGTTGTGTTACAGATGTAATAGATAAAGTGTTACTTGGTATAAATGTACCAAGCAGGTGGTAGGGTTCCCTGAAGTGAATCGGAGCAGGTGTCGTCGTTGAGCAGTGATGTGCCGACGCAGGCTCGTGTTGTCGTCGTCGGTGGAGGAATTGTTGGCGCAAGTGTCCTTTATCACCTAGTTGAGCAGGGTTGGCATGATGTCGTCATCGTTGAAAAAGCCGAGCTGACATCTGGGTCGACATGGCACGCAGCCGGTCAGATCACGCATTCGGTAGGCGGTTACACGCTTGCCAAGTTTCGGCAATACGGCACCGGCCTTTATGAGAAGTTTCATGAGGCGACTCCTGGCGGGATTTCTTGGCATCGCAGCGGCAGCTTGCGGATTGGTTATGAGCCAGTTGAGCAGGATTGGCTTATGGGTCAGCTTGGGGTGCTGGCGTATGCGGGGATTGAGGCGCATTGGTTGGATCGGGCTGAGGTTGAGGCGAAGCATCCGTATTACAACACCGAAGGGGTGATTGGCGCGATCTACACGCCCGATGATGGTCATGTTGATCCGTCGGGGGCGACCAATGCGATGATTGCGGCTGCTAAGGACGGCGGGGCGACGATCAGCCGGCGAAATCGGGTGACTGACATCGTGCAGCGGCGTGATGGCGACTGGGATGTGGTGACCGAGAAGGGCACGATTCATGCCGAACATGTGGTGAATGCTGCTGGGTGTTATGCCCATCGAGTGGCGCAGATGGTTGGTCTTGATGTGCCGATGGCGAACGCTTTGCACACGTATTTAATTACGGAGCCGGTGCCGGAGTTTGAGCGCCGCCGGGATGCTGGTGAGCCGGAGTTGCCGATTATTCGTGACGATTATGTGTCGGGTTATATCCGCCAGGAGCAGACGGCTGGGTTGATTGGCATTTATGAGCAGGTTGGTGCGGTCTCGGCGTGGGGTTATGGGGACGATCATGATGGCGCCGACGCCACGAGTGCCGGCGCGGGTGTCGGTTCTGATGGGGATGGACCAAATTGGAGTTTGGAGAATCCGCTTTTTGATCCTGACTATGAGCGCATGGGCTTATGGCTGGGGCGGGCTTTTGAACGAATGCCGATGCTTGAGGAGCTAGGCATTGCCTCAGCGATTCGGGGTGCGATTACTCATACGCCTGATGGTGAGGCAATGTTGGGGCCTTCGGGTGTGCCGGGGTTTTGGATGGCTTGCGGGGCACAAGTTGGTGTGGCAGACGGGCCGGGCTTGGGCAGGGAGCTAGCTCTGTGGATGGTTCATGGCGCGCCGAATCTGAACGTGCGCGGCTATGACGCTCGCCGGTTTGGGTTCATCGCTACCGATGACGTTGCCTCTTATGGGCGCAAGAAGGGCGTCGAGGACTATGAATACCGTCATCAGACACCGCTGCCAGGGTTGGAAAAGCCTGCTGAACGGCCGTATGTAACAGACGGTTTGCAATCGACGCTGGCGCAGCGGGGTGCGGTGTTCACCCAGGTGTACGGCTGGGAACGTCCTAAATGGTTCCCAGCGGTAGCGGGTCTGCCGGTCGAAGATCAGGTGGCGTTTCGTCGCACTGGTTGGTTTGACCCGGTTCGTGAAGAGGTTCGGGCGGTGCGTGAACGGGTTGGGGTGCTGGACTTGTCTGCGTTCGCCAAGTTTGACTTGACCGGCCCGGACGCAGCAGCGGTGCTTGATGCAGTTACCACGAATCGTCTGCCCGATGTGGGACGCATTTCGTTGACATATCTATTGACGCCGGTTGGACGCATCGAAGGTGAGATGACGGTGACTCGTCTAGCCGATGACCATTTCTATTTGGTGTCTGCCGCGGTTGGCGAGGGCAAAGATGTGGAGCACTTCAAGACTTACTGGCCCGAGGGTGCGAATGCGGAGTTGCGTAGTCGGTCACGAGAGTTAGGTGCGATTGCGGTGACAGGGCCGGCGGCTCGTGACGTTTTGGCAGCGGTGACCGATATGGATGTGAGTAACGACAGCTTCAAGTGGCTGCGTGCTCAAGTGGGAACGGTTGCAGGTGTGCCTAAGGTGCGAGTGCTGCGGGTTGGTTTCACCGGCTCGCTTGGCTGGGAACTTCACGCCGAGTTGGGGTCACTCGGTCAGATATATGGCGCAGTGATGGAAGCAGGTGAGGCGTTTGGCATCGCCGACTTTGGCAACCATGCCTTGACGAGCTTGCGCATGGAAAAGGCATATCGGGTCAGCGGTGACCTAACTCATGATGTCGGTCCTGACGACGCTGGCCTCGGACGTTTCGTGCGCACCGACAAGGGGGATTTTGTTGGACGCCAAGCTGTCCTGGATCGTCGTGAGCGAATTGCTACCGGTGATGAGAAGCAGCGTTGGGAGCTTGCGTATTTGGGGGTGGACTCCACTGTGGCTGAGCCCTTGCCATCTGATGCTGTGTTACATGACGGTCGTCCAGTCGGATTGGTGACTACCGCCGGTTACGGCTACACCGTCAACAGCGGCCTTGCCTTCGCCTATTTAGACCCAGCCTCAGCAGTCGCCGGTACAGAACTAGAGGTGATGATCTTGGGTCAGCCAACTCCCGCCAGAGTGCTAAGCGAACCTACCTACGACCCCACCAACAAAATGCTCCGTTCATAATGCGAGTTGACTAATAGGCGATGCGTATATCTGGGGTCACGATGTGGGGGGTGCGCCTTGACCTGAAGCGTTCCTATCGGCTGTCGGGCGGGCGACTGCTGTTTGAGCATCTTGACTCCACCATTATTCGAGTTGACACCGACGAAGGCGTCAGCGGCTGGGGCGAGAGCTGCCCGTGGGGGTCGTCGTATCTGCCTGCGTTTGCGGGCGGGGTTCGAGCTGGTATTGCTGAGCTAGCTCCAGCTGTTGTCGGTATGGACCCAAGGCAAACCGACGTCGTGTATCGAGCGATGAACCTGGCGTTGCCTGGCCATGGCTACGTCAAGACTGCTATTGATATGGCTTGCTGGGACATTGCCGCGCAAAGCGCCGGCCTTCCGCTGGTTGACATGTTGGGCGGGCGCAGCGTTGAGAAGGTGCGGCTGAACTCGTCGATTTCGAGCGGGACAGCTGAGGAGCTATTGGCGGAGATTGACCGGGCTCGCGAGGGTGGTTACACGATGCATTCGGCGAAGATCGGTGCCGATCCCGAAAGCGACGCCAAAAAGATGCGATTCCTTGCCGAGCAGATGGGTCAAGGTGAGGACGTGACCTTTGACTGCAACCGCTCTTGGACTACCGCGCAGGCCATTGCGGTGCTGAACGAGACTCGTGAGCTGACAAATGTGATTGAGCAGCCGTGTGAGACCTATGAGCAGATTCTCCATGTGCGTCGTCATGTGAGCCAGCCGTTGGCGATTGATGAGTCGCTGGTCACGCTCGGCGACGCGCTGCGGATGGCCGCCGACGGAGCTTGTGAGGTGGCGGGGGTCAAGGTTGGTCGGGTTGGCGGGCTTACACCGGCTCGCCGGATTCGTGACGTGTGCCTAGAGGCTGGCATCCTGATGAACATTGAAGACACCGGCGGCACTCGTTTGCAGGCATCGGCTGCGGTGGCATTGGCGTCGACGTTGCCGGAGCCGTTTCCACGAGCAACTTGGCTTTGCTTTAATCAAGTAGTGCAAGACCCGGTGCCTGAAGGCGTGGTCAATGAAAATGGCTGGGCGAGCGCGCCGACGGTGCCGGGGATTGGTGCGGTTGTGGATGAGGGCGCTTTGGGTGAACCTCTAGAGGTCTTTAAGTGAAGTTGTCTGATGAGTTCGCAGGTAGGGGATAAGCGTGACTGAGATTTCGGCGACGATGCGGGCTGCGGTGCTGGTGGGTATCGGTGGACCTGAAATGTTGCAAGTGCGTGACAATGTGATGGTGCCGACGCCAGGTGATGGCGAGGCACTGATCGCTGTTGCGGCGTGTGGAATGAACAACACAGACATCAACACCCGCACCGGTTGGTACAGCCGCTCGGTGACAAGCGGAACGAGCGATGACGACAGTGATGATGACGACAGTGATGTTGACGACGATGATGATGACGCTGGCAATGACGATGACAGTGGCGGCGGGGATCGAACCGGTGACTCAACCTGGGGTGGATCAGCCTTGTCGTTGCCGCGAATTCAAGGTGCCGATCCGTGCGGACGAGTCGTAGCAGTGGGTAGCGGCGTCGACAACGCCTTGATTGGCGAACGTGTGCTAGTTGACCCGTGGATTCGCGATGCTGCCGATCCGCTTAATCGAGACCTTGCCGGCTACTTCGGCAGTGAATGCGATGGTGGTTTTGGCGAATACGCCGTGGCACCTGCCGCCAACGTGCATCCAATTCGAAGCGAGTTGAGCGATGTGGAGCTAGCAACCTTTGGCTGTTCATGGTCAACGGCGGAGCACATGCTGGCACGCAGCCAGGTGTCGTCGGGTCAGACCGTGGTGATTACCGGCGCTTCAGGTGGGGTCGGTTCAGCCGGTATCGGGTTGGCAAAGCGCCGCGGCGCACATGTGGTTGCGGTAGTGAGCGAGTCCAAAGCCGATGCGGTGCTAGCACTAGAGCCATCTCAAGTAGTTGTAAGAGGCAAGGAGCAGAGCACCGTCAACGCGGTGCGAGAAGCTGTTGGCGGGTCAGTCGATCTGGTCTTTGACGTTGTCGGCGGCGAAGACTTCCCCGGCTGGCTTGACCTGTTGCGCCGTGGTGGTCGCTATGTAACCGCC
>JAAXHB010000011.1 GCA_012271125.1 Actinomycetota bacterium
TACCTGTTTTTTACTGCTGTGTCTGCAAAATACGATGTATAAAAAAAGAAAAGATACTAGCATTATTGTGATTGTTTTAGAAAAAGGTTTGTAAATCTATAAAGTCCCGCCCGCATTGTCTTAAATGTCGTAACAAGTCATTACGTATCACGAACTAAAATAAATTGGCACAAGCTAACTGGCTACCAAATCCACAAAAAGCTCATTTTTCCTGAACATTTCACCGATAGAATAAAACGACCACTTTCCACTGACTTTCCATCAAGACGATCTATTCAAAAGAGATAATAGTTTTGGGGCTGCCGCGGTTTCGTTAAAATTCATAGCAGCTTTCCGGAAAAGCTCTACGGGATCTCAGTCATTTATCTTAAGCGAATTTTCTTTTCAACCTATATGATGGGTAAAGGGAATAATGTCCTTATTTTTGACCCAAACAGTTTTACAAAAATTACATAAACAGACCACAATCTTATTAACTGCCCCTTGTGTCCCCTGAGTTCCCTATGTCCCCTGTGTCCCTTGTTTTCCCTATGTCCCCTGTGTCACCTTTTGTCCCCTGTCTCCCCTGTGTCCCCCATGTCCCCTGTGTTACCTGTTTCCCTTCTCTCCCCTTCTGTCCCCTTGTGTCCCCTGTCTTGTGTCCACTGTGTCCCTTGCGTCCCCTGTTTCCCCTATGTCTCCTTTTGTCCCTGTGTCCCCTTCTGTCCCCTTGTGTCCCCTGTTACTCCTGTGTCCGCTGTGTCCTCTGTATTCCCTGTGTTCCTTGTGTTCCCTGTGTCCCCTGTGTCCCCCTTGTCCCCTTGTGTCCCATTGCCTCCCCTATGTCCCTTGTGTCCCTTGCGTCCCCTGTTACTCTTGTGTCCCCTGTGTCCTCTGTATTCCCTGTGTCCCCTGTGTTCCTTGTGTTCCCTGTGTCCCCTGTGTCCCCCTTGTCCCCTTGTGTTCCCTGTGTCCCTTGTGTCCCTTATGTCTCCTGAGTTCCCTATGTCCTTTGTGTCTCCTTTGTCAGCTTTTGACCTCTGTCTCCTCTGTGTCCCCTGTGTTACCTGTCTCGCTTCTGTCCCCTGTGTTTCCTTGTGTCCCCTTTTACCCTTGGGTACTCTGTGTCCTTTGTGACCCCTGTGTTCCTTGTGTCCCATGTTTCCCTTGTGTTCCTTGTGTCCCCTTGTGTCCCCTTCTGTCCCCTGTGTCCC